>CAXAIH010000334.1:0-2389 GCA_963968755.1 uncultured Flavobacteriales bacterium | reverse complement strand
CAATGACCACTTCTTCCAATTGTGTTGAACTCTCGGCGATCTTTATTTCAATGTAGACCGGTTTGGCATTGGTGACCAAGATGTCGGAGCTGCTTCTCGTTTTAAAACCAACACTGGAAGCGGTTAGTTTGACAAAGCCGGGCTCAAGATTTTCGAGTTTGAACTTTCCGTCGAAGTCAGTGACGGAACCATTGGAAGTTCCCTCAAAGTACACATTGGCAAACGGAATGGGCTCGTTGTTAACTTCATTGAGGACCATTCCAGTTACTACACCATTCTGCGAAAAGCTGATGGAGGGTAATAAGAAGAGCAGGAAAAAGAATTTCTTCATGGTAGTAATTGCGTTGGTGTTGACGCGTTGCGTTTTAGAAACAATAATACTGGAACTTGGTTCAAGGCAAAGCCAATAGTTCCTATTCTTGGAACTGCATTTGTACAATGATCTACATGAAAATCTTCTGGCTATTTCTCTTTTTTGGTATCTCTGGAGCTGGCTTTAGTCAAGAGGAATACATCAATACGAAAGTATTGCAATACCGCAATATGAATTATGAGGCGCAGATCAATTCTGTGCTTCTCTATCGTAAGGGAGATATTTTTGGCTTACCGAACATTCCGCTCGGAGGCAATGGCCAGCTTGAGCTCCTCTTCGATGATTTTAATACGGAGATTCAGGACTATATGGTGAGCTTCATCCACTGCACTCCCGATTGGAAACCTACCGGATTAGATTATATGGAGGTCGTGAATGGCATCGACCATCAGTATATCGTCGACTACGATTTTTCTGGCCCAACAAAACAGCGCTACCTTCAATATCATTTCGAATTCCCGAATGAGTCGGCTCAGTTTAGACTTTCAGGAAATTACCTCTTGCTGGTTTATCGGAATGAAGACAAGTCGGACCTCGTGCTAACGCGTCGTTTTATGGTGACCGAAAGTCGGATTCGTGCGAGTGTAGATATCCACCCGGCTGCCATTGCGGAAGATTTTCATCGACGGCAGGAAGTCGATTTAATCTTGCGTCCAGGTTCATTTAATTTAGAGAATGTATACGACAATTTAGAGGTTCAAATTCTTCAAAACGGACGCTGGGATAATATGGTGAAAGGGCTCAAGCCGCTTTTCATTAAGCAAGATGAATTGGATTACGACTATGATGAAGAGAACACCTTTGAAGGGGGCAATGAATACCGAATTTTCGATACCAGACCTTCGACTTTCAATGGATTAAATGTGGGGCAAGTAGGGCAGCGCAACGATACCAATATTGTTTTTCTCACCCTCGGTGAACGCAGAAATATCAAAGCTTACCGTGATTTTGATGACCTAAATGGACGCGTGCTGCACGATGTTCAAGATGAACGTTATTCCTCTCCGACCGACATGGATTACCATTTGGTCTACTTCAGCTTACCTCAACCCTATAAGTTTCCGAAGGGTGAAGTGTATTTGATAGGAGAGTTCACTGGAAACGAGATCAAAGAGGAGTTTAAACTCTCCTACAACGAAGAGCAGAAGATCTACTTTGGTTCAGCTTATTTGAAGCAGGGATACTACAACTATCTTTACCTTTTTGTGCCTGAGGGAGAAGAGACGGGCATGCTTAGAAAGCTTGAAGGCACTCATGCCGCTACCGAGAATATGTATTCAATTTTGGTTTATTACAAAAGCATTCACGAAGATCACCATCGACTTATTTTTTTCGAGAACTATCGAATAAATTTCTAATTTGGCGACGTGGTTGTTAAAGTAACAGAGGGAATAGAAGTAGAGGTTCGAACGAATTTCGATTTGCTTCGCTCAAAACCGAACAGCGACTTTTTCTGGTTCAACTACCGCATACGAATCGAGAACAAGAGTTCCGATGCAGTCCAACTCTTGCGTCGGCATTGGATGATTTACGATTCCTTTCTTCTCACCAACGAAGTTGAAGGAGAAGGAGTGGTAGGAGAGACACCTTACATCGAACCGGGTCAAACGCATTCCTACGATTCTCATTGCAATCTTCTCACGGAAATGGGTTGCATGGATGGTACCTATTTGATGAAGCGAATCTCTGATGGCCACCTCTTTTTTGTAGACATTCCCAAGTTTGGAATGGTCGCTCCTTTCCGATTGAATTAGCCTCCTTCTTACATCCATTTTCTGCTGCAAATTGGTAGATTTACCATCCAAATTTTAAGCTAAAAAGCCATGCCTAAAGGAATTTACGATGTACCGATTGCCGTGAACGAACCTGTGAAAGCCTATGCTCCAGGAAGTGCGGAAAGAGAAAATTTACTTGCCGAATACAAACGCATGGCTTCAACTGCGGTTGACATTCCAATGTATATTGGCTCAGAAGAAGTTCGGACAGACGACAAGCGCAATATGGCGCCCCCACACG
>CAXAIH010000333.1:0-2392 GCA_963968755.1 uncultured Flavobacteriales bacterium | reverse complement strand
CGGGCCACGGTCGATGAAAGAGGAATAAAAATATATGCTTCCACACCTTTTAACAACTGATTTTCATCAGAATTCGCAATTATCCTTTCTCCCGCTTACATTTGGGATAAACCAATTCAATAAATCATGCGGAAAAACTACTTAAGTATCCTCAGTATTATCATCGTTGCCTCCGTCAACATCTATTGGGCATCGAAATCACCAGGTAACCAGACCGGATCTCCTGGATCTAGCAACAGCTCTTGTGCTCAGGGTGGTTGTCACAGCGTACCAGCTTCAGCAAGTGGCGTTACTATTACCTCTGACGCACCAGCGGCGGGCTATCAAGATGGAAGCACCATCACCGTTACCTTACGTTCAGACGTTGCTGGAGCAAAAGCATGGGGTTTTGAACTTACCGCAGAAGATGCTTCCGGAGCCAAGCAAGGTTCATGGATCGTAACAGACGGAAGATCTCAAATTCAATTGGCAAACCTGACGCACAAGAATGCGATAGGTGGAAACGATACTATGGAGATTTCCGCGCAGTGGACTGCACCAACTGGGGCCGCAGGGGACATCACCTTCTATGCCGCAGTGAATGCAGCCAACGACAATGGAACCAACAGTGGTGACATCATCCGTACAGGTAATTTGACTGTAGCGCAAGATGTTTCTAACCCATCTGGAACCTTCGAGTTGAGCTTATCAAAATTGAAGGCCTATCCAAATCCAGTGATTGATCACCTTTATTTTTCAGAGACCTTGGATTCCTACAGATTAATCGACCTTACAGGTAGAGAAGTAATGCGTGGAGAAGCAACAGATCGTGCTTCACTTAGTGAGCTTCAATCAGGTTTATACCTTCTTGAAATGAATGGCTCTGGAGAAACTGAGGTTCAGCGTTTATTCGTCAGGTAAAACTACAGCTGCAGCCCAGCCTACCTCCACTAGCTGACGCCGGTGGAGGAAGGTTTGGTTCAGTAGATTTTTTCGAGGGATGGCAGCAAGAAATACTTGAGCCTCCTCGCCCAAACCATATTCGAAGTCCAAATCATCTTGGAACATCAATAAGGCATTTGGGATACCTTTAGACCAATTTACTTCCTTCTCTAACTCAAGCATGTACCAGTGCTTGTCACCGTCTACCACCTTAGGTTTTCTAAGGAGCTCGCACAGCATCTTATTCTTCCGGGTATTCAATACGTACGTGATAAATATTCTTCAACATTCCCTTGAAGAGTCGCTTCAAGATACTGATGTCTTTGAAAGTAATGTTGGCCTCCTCAAATTGACCTTCATTTCTTTGGTGCTCGATGATTCCATCCACAAGCTGATCGATGTTCTCTTCACTATACTCCTTCAGTGATTTCGAAGCAGCCTCAACGGAGTCAGCCATCATAAGCACGGCTGTTTCCTTCGAGAAAGGCAGTGGACCGGGATATTGAAAGTTCTTTTCATCCACCTCTTCGCCAGCCTGTTGAGCTTTCACGAAAAAGAAACGTGTATGAGTCGTTCCGTGATGCGTTTGAATGAACTCGATGATTTGAGAAGGCAAGTTCGCTTTTTTAGCCAACTGAACCCCATCCGTAACATGTTGGATAATCTGTTTGGCAGATTCACCAAATGCGAGCTCGTCGTGTGGATTGCGGCCACCCAATTGATTTTCTATGAAGTACTCAGGATGAAGAGATTTACCAATGTCGTGGTAGAGCGCACCTGTCCTTACCAAGAGTGGATCACCTCCAATGGCCGATACACCAGCCTCAGCTAGGTTGGCTACTTGTAATGAATGCTGAAAGGTTCCCGGAGCCTTTGTACTTAAATCGCGCAGTAAGGGAGCGTTGGTATCCGAGAGTTCCATGAGCGTCACGTCTGAAACAAAACGGAAGAGCTTCTCGAAAATGAAAATCAATGGATAAACAAGAAGGGTAAAAAGAGCGCTGGCGCCAAACCACTGCAACTTTCTCCAATTGATGCTTGCCCAGTCTCCTTCATGAAGAATGGAAAGGCCAGCATAGGTTGCAGAATAAACGATGAAAATGATCAGTGAGGTGGTGAGCAGTTGTGACCTTTTTCGGAGGCTCACCAAACTGTATACAGCAGCAATACCCGTAACCGACTGAACGAATACAAATTCAAATCCGTTCGGCGCTAAAAAGCCAATCAACAAACAAGCAATTACATGAGTAAGAATAGCCAGCCTCGTATCAAAAAATGTTCGGACCAAAATGGGCAGAATACAAAAGGGTAAAGCCATAATATCCAGCCCTTCGAAAATAGAAGGAACAGCTGAAAAACTTACGATCAAAATAAAGACCAAGAGGATAAAATAGAAGCGGTTGTTTTCGTTGATTACATCCTTTCTGAAGATGGTTAGAAAGAGAAGTAAAACAGAAATGCAGATGAACAC
>CAXAIH010000332.1:0-2403 GCA_963968755.1 uncultured Flavobacteriales bacterium | reverse complement strand
ATTCAAGATAGGTACATCGAGCCTGATTTTGTGGTGGACGTGACAGAGTATTGGGAGCGACGCATGGAAAGTGTGAAGGCCTATTCGTCTCAGTTTTATGATCCTTCTTCAAAAGAGCCTGAGAGTCCAATTAGTTCAAAGTCTTTTCTAGAAAACCTAGATGCCCGAGCACTGCACTATGGACGACTGATTAATGTGCGCTATGCCGAAGGTTTTACTACTGAGCGACCTATGGGTGTATCAAATCTTCACGACCTTAAATGACATTGATTCTGCTCCTTTTATCGTTGAATGCCTGTGGCGTCTTAGCCCAAGAAGTTCCTAAACTCAAATTGGAGACCTACTACCTCGACCTAGGTCAGGTGAAAATCAAGAATTCAAAAAAGTGGAGTCTAAACGTGAAAAATGAAGGCTCAGGTATTCTACGTTTGGCGGAGGTTGATCCGAATTGCTCATGTGTTAAGGTAACCTCTTTTGCTGAGGAGTTGCTTCCCGGCGAGGTGGGAAAAATTGAAGGCTATGTTAAAAGTGGCTCGAAAGGAGAAGTTATGAAGTTTATCACCATTCGAAGCAACGACAAATCAGGTCCACAGAAACTTTCAGTAAGGGCCGATTTTATTTGAGCTGTTATTCTTTTGTTAAGCCATATTATCAAACTCAAGTTCAAGAATACATTTGAAGGGAAATATTAAAGAAACTATGAAAAATCTCTTGTTATCCTTCGCTTTTATCGGAGCTACAATCTTCGGAGCGCAAGCGCAACAAGCCTTGAATACTGGGCCTGATGTAGAATTTGAAAAAGACATTCACGATTTTGGATCCCTTACTCAAGGTGGAAATGCCACAACTGAGTTTATGTTTACGAACACAGGGTCGGAGCCACTCATCATCAGCAACGCTCGGGGAAGCTGTGGATGTACTGTTCCAAGCTGGCCAAAGCAACCTATTAAACCAGGAGAGTCCTCAGCGATTAAAGTGAAGTACGATTCGAACCGAATAGGTCCAATCAACAAATCTGTTACCATCACTTCCAATGCTGGAAACCAGCCAACGAAAGTTCTCAGAATTAAAGGGAACATCAAGGCTAAAGAGGCTGCACCTGCAGTTCTTCCAGTGAAAGAAGCAACACCAGGAGCTCCTATAAACAACTAGATTCGGAACGCAAAATATTGGAGCCTCTATCCATCTTTGGATGGGGGCTTTTTTTTTGAGATTAAAATTACATTTGTCCATCTAAGAAAAGCCCATGCCTAGACTATCTGAAAAGGGTCTGGCGATGCCCGAGTCGCCTATTCGAAAGCTTGTTCCCTTTGCAGAAAAGGCAGAGAATAAGGGAAAGAAGGTACACTACCTCAATATTGGTCAGCCGGACATTAAAACGCCACACGCAGCCTTGGATGCCATCCATAGCTATTCTGGAGATGTGCTTGCATACAGCCATTCGGCAGGTAATTTGAGTTATCGTAGAAAGCTTGCTCAATATTATCAGAAGCTCGAGCTTGACGTTCTTCCCGAAGATATTTTGATCACCACGGGTGGAAGCGAAGCACTTTTATTCGCCTTTATGTCTTGCTTCGATAAAGGGGACGAGCTCATAGTTCCTGAGCCTTATTATGCAAATTACAATGGATTCATTACGGCTGCGGCCATCGTTGTTAAGCCCATCGTTTCAGGAATTCGCTCTGGTTTCGCACTTCCATCTGTTGCCTCTTTTGAAGCAGAAATCAACGAGAAAACCAAGGGTATTCTAGTATGCAATCCAGGGAATCCAACAGGATATTTGTATTCTAAAGAAGAGATTCAACAACTGGGCGATTTAGCGAGAAAGCATGATCTCTTCCTTTTTGCGGATGAGGTATATCGAGAGTTTTGCTACGACGGCAAGGAGCATTTTTCTGTTTTGAATTTGAAAGGCCTCGACGATAATATCGTGATGGTCGATTCAGTGTCGAAACGCTACAGTATGTGCGGAGCTCGAATTGGTGCCGTAATAAGTAAAAATTCCGATTTCATGAACACTGCAATGAAGTTTGCGCAATCGCGATTGAGTCCTCCGAGTCTTGGTCAAATTGCGGCTGAGGCAGCGCTGGACACTCCAGATTCATACTTCGAAGATGTAATTAGAAGGTACAAGACCCGTCGGGATGTTTTGGTGAAAGGTTTGAATGAAATTGAAGGTATTTATTGCCCCAACCCCAGTGGTGCATTTTATTGCATGGCCGAATTGCCCGTTAAGGATGCCGATGCCTTTTGTCGCTGGATGCTCGAAGACTTCTCGCATAATAACCAGACGGTGATGATGGCCCCCGCGAGCGGCTTTTATTCCAAGCCCGATGTTGGAAATAATCAAGTGAGAATAGCGTACGTCCTGACAGAAACTTCATTGATTGCTGCGATAGAATG
>CAXAIH010000331.1:0-2416 GCA_963968755.1 uncultured Flavobacteriales bacterium | reverse complement strand
CTGCTCAGCGGAGCACTTTACTACAGCTCCTGCGGAGGGCTCAATCAAAACATCATGTTGAAGACAAACAGAGATTATGTCTTTGACCTTCCACCCGATACCATCGATCCGGAATATAAAATCTCCCCGAACGATTTACTTGATTTCCGTCTCTTTTCAAAGGATGGCTTTAAGTTGATTGATCTATCAAGTCTAGGATACCAAGGCGGTGGTGGTGGATTCAACAGATCATTTGTCCAGTACTTGGTTGAACACGATGGCGTCGTGAAGCTTCCTATTCTCGGTAGGATACCCATTGCTGGTTACACGCTGCGAGAGGCTGAGCTGATGCTTGTTAAGCAGTACCGAAACTATTACAACGAGCCCTTCATACTCCTGAATGTTCAAAACCGGAGAGTCATTGTTTTTCCTGGAGATGACGCCAGTGCGTCCATTATCAACCTCGTGAACAATAACACAACGCTCATCGAAGCATTGGCCATGGCAGGTGGCATATCCGCCAATGGTAAAGCGAAGAAGATTAAACTGATTCGACGTGGTTTGCTCAACGAAGAGCCTGAGGTATTCCTTATTGACCTATCGGATATAGCTGGGGTGAAACAGGCGAATATGATTGTTCAGGCGAACGACATTATTTACGTTCAACCGCGTCTGCGCCTTGCCAGTGATGTGATTCGAGAAATCACACCCATCGTGAGTTTAATCACAAGTACTTTCACAGTAGTTACCTTTTATTTTTTCATTCAATCGCAGCCATAGGCGCACATGAGTGTTCAAAATCCCATACACCGGAGCGAGGAAAATCCAAATTATTCGGATCCGTCCAATAGCGTTCAAAATGAATTTGAACTGGGATTGTTCCTTCATCTTGTGCGTAAGAGTATCTGGTGGATACTCTTTTTCTTTCTCATCGCTCTCAGCTTAAGCGCTGTCTATCTGAGGTACACTCCTCTAATGTTCACCTCTTCAAGCGTTATCCAAATCAAGAACTCAAACAATGCGAGCCGAGTTCTTCAAATGGATGAACTCTACGAAAACAATGGAATTAGCTCCGATCTTGAAATTCTCAGATCCAAGGAGTTCATCAAAAAGGTAGTCAACACCTTACCCTTTGACGTTAGCTACTTCAACGAAGGAGAGATTCTTATTCATGAGACCTATAGAACAGCGCCCTACGAAGTAGACGCCCTCGTTAAAGACTCCAGCTTTTTTGGTAAGCGGATTTATATTGATTTCAAAGGTCTGAATCGTGTTAGCTTAAGCTATACCTTTCAGGGTAACGCTTATGAAAATGAATTCTCGCTCGACCAAAATATTGTCCTTCCAGAAATTGACCTCATCATTCGCGTTACAGACTTTGAGCGGATTAAAAATGTAGGTGAAGCCCTTAACAAAGACGATTATTTCTTTGTGGTGAATGACAAAGAGAAGATTGTTGGCTCGCTCATGGACCGTCTTAAATTTCGAGTAGTCAACGAATCTGCAAACTCAGTTGAAATCTCTTTCGAAGATGGCAGTCCAGCAAAGGCTGCAGACTTTTCAAATGCAGTCGCCTTTCAGTACATCAACTATGACCTCGAGCGTAAAATTGAAAGCTCCGACCGCGTTCTCAAATTCATTGAAAACCAGATTCAAGAAGTTTTCGAGCGCTTAAAAAGATCCGAAACTTCTATCCAAGAATTTAAGATTGACAACAAGCTCAGTCAGTCAGAAGATTTCACATCGGTGTACTTAGACCGTCTGCATGTTTTTGAAGATGAGTTGGTGAAATTGGAGATGGAAGAAAGTCTGTTAAGTGAGATTAAAAAAGCCACTCAGTTAAAGGACAAAAGTGTTGACGTTTACAATCTTCTTCCAATTCTGAGCGGGACCCAATTTGAAAACAGTCTTTCGCAGCAAATCGCCGGGCTCCATGACGTTATGATTCTCAAGGAACAAGAACTTTTTGAAGTAACTCCAAGCAGTGGCCGTGTTTCGAGCCTGAACGAACAAATCAAAATTCAGAAGAAGATCTTACGGGAAAGCGTGCTTTCACTACAAGGAAAAATCAACAAACGGAAAGAGAATCTCGAAAATCGAATTTCTGAAATAGAAGCAACCTTCAGTGGCTTACCCGCGAAGGAATTGCTTTTCTCACGGCTGAAGCGATCCTTCGCCATCAACGAAAAATTCTACACGCTCCTGATCGAGAAAAAGGCGGAGTATTCCATCACAAAAGCGGGAATCGTACCCGAGAGTACCATTCTTGAAGTTGCTGAAGCGCCTCGGGTACCAACCTCGCCCGTTTCGAGCCAAGTCTTTCTTGTGTTTTTTGGCATAGCCATAGTCATCAGCGTTTTCATGGTGGTGGTGCGTTACTCACTCTTCAACGACATCTCCTCCATTGGTGAAATTGTACGGCTGACCCGATCTCAGG
>CAXAIH010000330.1:0-2429 GCA_963968755.1 uncultured Flavobacteriales bacterium | reverse complement strand
CATTTTCTGGGATAGGTTCGGCCTCGAAAATGACTCGATAGATGTTGTTGTCACGTGATTGGATATCGTCTAATACGGCCGCAATCTCGTTCATCTTCTTGTTGGCCAACTCGAATTGCAGTTTAAGCTGTTCGTTTTCACGCTTTAAGACCTTCTCCTTCGGAGAATCAAAAAACATGTAGGTCAAGATGATGAAGAATACCGCAAATACACCACCCGTAGATACAAAGCTTAGGATCTGAAGTGACCTGCCTTTAACCGTTGGTTCTATACGCTCATATGAAAGCGTCTTGAGGTTGTATTTGTATTTGGAACCGGCCATATCTCAGTAAGCGCATCGGTAAGCGCCTTTTGGATTTGCTGCAAAATTAGCATATTCAGCTAACTTTGCATTTTGCAATCAGGACGTCCAAACATCATTAACCTGTTTTATGAGTTCAAGAGAGTGGTCAACGAACGCGATTCGTAATCAGTTTTTCGAATATTTCAAGTCGAAGAATCACAAGCTCGTCGATTCAGCACCTATGGTAATTAAAGGCGACCCCAGCTTGTTGTTTACCAATGCGGGCATGAATCAGTTCAAAGACATATTCGTTGGGCAAAAGGCGATTGAACATGCAAGAGTTGTGAATTCTCAAAAGTGCTTGCGCGTGTCTGGTAAGCATAATGACCTTGAAGAAGTTTGTGTGGATACGTACCATCACACCATGTTTGAAATGTTGGGAAATTGGTCTTTTGGAGACTATTTCAAGAAAGAAGCCATCCAATATGCATGGGAATTGCTGACTGAAGTGTATGGTCTCGATTCAACTCGATTTTACGCTACCGTCTTCGAAGGGGACAAAAGCGATGGAACGTCTCCTGATACTGAAGCCAAAGATATTTGGGAGTCCTTTCTACCCTCTGAACGTGTTCTCTATTGCGGGAAAAAGGATAATTTCTGGGAAATGGGAGAGATGGGTCCTTGTGGCCCTTGTTCTGAGCTGCACGTTGATCTTCGTTCGGAAAAAGACAGAAAAGAGAAGGGTGGAGCTACACTTGTAAATCAAGACCATCCAGAAGTCATTGAGATTTGGAATTTGGTCTTCATCCAGTTCAACAGAAAGGCCGACGGTTCACTGCATGATTTACCTGCCGCACATGTTGATACAGGGATGGGCTTAGAGAGATTATCTCGAGCGCTACAGCACAAGTCATCCAACTACGATATCGACCTCTTCCAGCATGTCATCGGAGCCCTAGAAAATGAGAGCGGTCAGAAGTATGGAACAACTGAGGCGAAGGACATTGCCTTTAGAGTTATTGTTGATCACCTTCGGGCGGTTTCTTTTAGTATCGCTGAGGGACAACTTCCAAGCAATACGGGTCCTGGCTATGTTATCCGTAGGATTCTTCGCCGAGCGATTCGCTACTCTTACAGTAATTTGGGAGTAAAGCAGGCCTGCATTTATGCCCTTGTACCAGCATTAGCCAAGGAGATGGGCGATGCCTATCCGGAATTATCGCAAGAAGCCAATTTAATTGGTCGAGTGATTCGAGAAGAAGAAGAGTCCTTTCTCAAAACGCTGGCAAAAGGAATTCAACGCTTCGAAGATTCCATTTCTAGGACGGGTGGTATAACGGGCAAGCAAGCCTTTGAGTTGTACGATACCTTCGGGTTTCCTTTCGATTTAACGCGTTTGATGTCTAGTGAACGTTCTATTCATCTAGACGAAGAGAGTTTCGAGAAAGAATTACAAAAACAAAAGGAACGAAGCAGGTCTTCTGCACAAGAGACAAAAGGGGATTGGATCGAAGTAAATCCAAGTTCAGAAACGGAATTTGTGGGTTATGATGAGCTTTCCGTTGATGCAAGCCTAAGCCGTTACCGTGAAGTTGAAACAAGAGGCAAGAAGATCTTTCATCTACAATTCAATCGCACCGCTTTTTACGCAGAGGGGGGTGGGCAGGTTGGTGATCAAGGGCGATGGTTTATCGAGGGTCATGACATTGCCATTTTTGATACGAAAAAGGAAAATGACTCTATAGTTCATCTGAGTTCGGAACTTCCAAAGACCTTGACTGAAGTAGGAAAATTAATCGTCGATGAAAATAAGCGACGAGACACAGAGAACAATCATTCTGCCACCCATCTTCTTCATCATGCTCTGAGAACAGTATTGGGAGAGCATGTCGCGCAGAAAGGAAGTTTAGTACACCCAGACTACCTGCGGTTTGATTTCTCGCATTTCGAGAAAGTTGATGAAGCTAGTCTCCGCAGAATTGAGGCGATGGTTCAGTCCAATATAGATGCGTCCATGCGCTTGCATGAGGAACGTTCTGTTCCGATTGATAAGGCTAAAGAACGCGGCGCCATGTCTTTGTTTGGTGAAAAGTATGGAGAGCATGTTCGTGTTATTGAATTTGGTTATTCGGTGGAACTCTGTGGA
>CAXAIH010000329.1:0-2433 GCA_963968755.1 uncultured Flavobacteriales bacterium | reverse complement strand
TCCACCCGTTTCCACGAGCAGACATCGCATGGCCCAGGTGCACATATCGTTTTCGTCTGCAGGATTTACCTTCGACCAAAGCGACTTGGGAACTACACCAAACATAGCACCGCCGTCAAGCTTGAAATTTCCTGTGTGGATGGGATAAATCTTCATCTTAATGCGCTCATTAGTTTTCGTTCAGAAAGATAATTGAATACTTTCGATTCAATGAAAATCCTCATCCTTAACGGACCCAATCTCAATCTGCTCGGAAAGCGTGAACCTGAGGTATATGGAGGTCGAGATTTCAATTCCTATTTGGATGAATTGAGGTCTGAGTTTAAGTCACTCTCCATCGACTATCATCAATCGAACATTGAAGGGGAGTTGATCGATAAGCTTCAAGAAGCCGATGGGCAATACGACTGCGTGGTATTCAATGCTGGTGGTTACACGCACACCTCGGTTGCGATTGCAGACTGTGTTGCTGCCATTGAAGTGAATGTCATTGAAGTACACATTTCGAATGTATACGCCCGAGAGGATTACCGACACAGCTCCTTAATGGCAAAAAGCTGTCTTGGTGTTATTGCTGGCTTTGGCTTAAATTCCTACAAGCTCGCCTTAGAGTCGCTACTCAACTAAGCTTGTTCTGCCGAGCACGTAACTTGCGCTCAAAGAAGTTGTGCATCGGAATGATGAACACAGCGATTCCTGCATTTGCCATGTGTTTGAACAATGGCTTACCACCTGTAATTCGCTCAATGCTGGGGTCGAGAAGAACCAATACAAATTCGAAGAGAAGAACAAAGCCAAGGAAGATAATGCCTCCCGATAGAGCAGGAGAGAGGGTAAGCCGTTCGCTGTAAAATACGAAGAGGAAAAGGAAGATAAGGAACACAAGGATCCCGGTATACTGAAGGAGGTCTTCACGATTTCGTTTGTTTTTAAGGTCGGTTGCCGCCCTCATTTCGACCTCTTCAATCAGTTTCTGTTGATATTCTTTCTGCAGTCTTCCAATGCGACTCATTGCCTCAATGTCTTGCAGACTCGCTCTGAGCACCAACAACTCTTTGCTGTACATAAGGGCTACTAATGGCTTTCCTTCAGCTTCTGCAAGGGATTATTGATTGTTAATAATTTCGTCTAAGCCAGCAATGATTTTTGCTTCCAAGGACAAGTTGTATACGGAGTCGAACCACGTTCTTGCACTGTCATATAAGCCAGCGTCTAGATAATTGCCACCCAAATTGTTAAACACATCAATAAGTCTTACCGAATTATTCTCATTCGCCAAATTGTCCAGGAGCTTGAAGTAGATATTTCTCAATCCTTCCAGGTTGTTATTCTGCTCCTTAAGTATGGCCAAGTTTTGCATGGTAATGAGTCTTATTCTTTCAGATTGCCCTTCCTTTTCGGCTCGTTCTATCACCTCTTCAATAATTTCCTCAGCTAACCTGGAACTTTCTAAGGTAGCGAGGACAAGTCCCTTGGAGTTTAAGGACATGATGTATAGGTGTTCATGATTTATTTGAGAGGAGAGGTCAAGAGCTAGGTCAATGTGTGAAATAGCTCACTCAGGTGCATTAACGGTTGCTTAAAGTTCACCAATTGCAGCGTGTGTTTTTATTAGTTCAAGCGTGTCCTGAAGCTTCACACTCCATTCTAACGCATTTGGATAGGCTCCTAACTCCTCATCATTTTTACTCAAGTATTTCCATGCTGTTCCGCTGTATGTGTATGCGCGCGCCTTACTTTCTTGAGATTTTCCTGAAATGACTAATTGTGATAGTTGAAGTGAACGCTGCGCATCTGAAAAGAGCAAAGCGTAGCTATTGTCAAGGTATTGAGCATGAGCATTGAACCAACAAAGGCATGCGACAATTAGCGTCGGCAGAGAATATCTCATCTCTTCCCTTTCTCAATAGTGCCGCTAAAAAGTTTCCTACTTTTTTTCTTTTTCTCCTCAAATCGGAAAACCAGGCCTTGACCTGCGCTAGGTACCTGGGGTTTAGGAATCGAGATTCCTACAACTAGAGCATTTTCCGTTTGCGATGCATCTTCTTCAGCTGATAAGATGAGGTCGTATGTTCCAGAATTTCGCATACAATTTACTTTGAACTTTCGTATTTCTACAGTCGAGGCATCGTATTTACCGGTAATAACAGCCCATAGTTCATACTGATGTTCAGCGCTATCTAATGTTTTATCGAGATAGAGCACATCTTCATATTCCCCGTAAGGATAGTTTGACGGCAGCACGCAGTTCTTGACTTTATACTTCCAATCGCAACCAGTAATATCAGTTGCGGAGCCATGATCAATGGTGCCTAGAATGTCGCTGAAACAAGCATGAGTTTTATTACTGATGAAGTATTGGTTGACTTCAGTATCGGTAAAGCTTGTACTCCAATTTTCGTAAGCAGCGGTTGGATTGCCGCCGCCTCCGCC
>CAXAIH010000328.1:0-2435 GCA_963968755.1 uncultured Flavobacteriales bacterium | reverse complement strand
GCTATTGAAAGGCTAGCAAAGAAGTTAGGATTGCACCATTCTAATCCTACTAAGACTCCCATGTCAGCAACGCCTCTTCTAATACCAAATAGAAGCGAACGACCTCCCAGTGAAGATTTTAATTACCTATCAGTAATTGGAAGTCTTTTACATATAGTAAATTATACTCGACCAGATTGTGCCTATGCAGTTGGTAGTTTAGCTCGATTCTCATCGAACTATGATAACTCCCACCTCAAAGCTGTGAAAAGAGTAGTATCTTATCTATATCACACTAGGGATCACGCTATTACCTATTACAAAGAATGCGATGCGATGCCAAATGAACCGATAGCCTGGGAAGCCGGTTCACATCCTTTAGATTGGAAACGAAATTCTACCGAAAGACTCAAAATCTTTACTGATTCATCTTTTGGTGACGACGTCCTAACGAAGAGGAGCACAAGTGGAGAAATCATCTTTTTGAATGGAGGACCTATCAGTTGGTTCAGTCGACTACAAAAGTTAGTAGCTTTGTCGACAGCTGAATCCGAAATCTATGCAGCAATCGATGGAGTTAAGATCATCGCTCATCTGAAAATTCTATTAAATGAACTTGGCGCAAGGGATATGACACCAGTCACTACCTACCAAGATAATCAAGCTTGCATACAAATGGGAAGTCAGTTAAGAAACCATAAGAACGCTCGACATTATGTCACGAGACTCAGCTATTTACAACAACAAGTTGTCAACGGTACAATAAAATTCAAAGAAATTGGTACCAAAGATCAGATATCTGATATTATGACTAAGCCCCTACCAGACGAAGCTTTTGTCAAATTGTCTCGGACATTGGTCCAAAAATTATCCGATTTATATCCTGACTTAAGAAGGACGAACGAAACTACGTGATGAACACAAAGCAGCAATTGCAACGTGCTGTCATTACAGCTGTGGAGGAGAATTGGAAACCAAACTTTCAGTATGGTAATGTTCAGTGAAAGGACAGCCCGGTATATATACTATTGGGTGGGAAACTGATATCATACGCATTTGAAGCAGTGTATTCATAGAGTAGGTTAATGCAGCGACATGATGTAAGTGGCGGTCGAGTGATCCTCGATAATCCTGTGCATCAGTTTGATCAGGCGGGTGACACATGTAGACGACCTCGTTAAAGCCCAATACATTCATCGTTCCTGAATAATCTATCATATGTTTTTCATCTTCATCTTATTTTGATCTATCTGTCAAATGACATTAAAGTTTTGTTGTATCTTTATGTTATGTTGTATCACGACGCTGAGATCGCACCATCACAGTTACAGTCTCAACATTCAAGTAAATCTGAATACTTCAGGCCGGTTCATTCTTGTGTTGCCAAATCCACAGAATCAGAATTGGTTGATCAGATTCTGAATTGAGAATTCGAAAAGAAAAGTAACTGCCATCTATAACGCACAAACGGAGCTACCTGGCTATTGAGCTTCAGAAGTGTTATCGTACCAGTGGAGAATATCCACGACCCAGTGCTCACGGAAAAGACTTGTAATTTTATTTACCTAAAATTTTGTCTCAGCTTTACGAATTTACCAGTAGCGCGCTTCCGCCAAATCGCATTAGGCAAATTACAGCTGCCGTCTCGATTTACCTAAATCGAAATTAGGTTTACAGGAACCTTATCGAGGCAGAGAGCGTACCAGGCCCAGTCGTACGTTCGGTTACCCGACCTTTACTGCCGCTATTACGATTAAATCTTAAATGGTTATGTGTTCATAAATATTGGCACATTTATCAAAGCTGTTTGGAATCGTTGGACCACTACAGGTCCAAGTTACTTATCCGTAAGCGAATTGGAATTCGCCGTGTAGCACAAGCACAACAACTCAACAAGTCTAACTACAATGCTAAGACTCCGAGGCAATCACCGATCATCCTTTGGAAGTATGTTCACACCAAGGAAGAACAATGGATCAGATGAAGACGAATCAGATGTAGCAAATACCGCTGAAGGGTTAGCATCATATCGATCTTCACCACTCCGAAATGCCTCCGATCGAGTCACATCATTGGGAAGTGTCTTAAATCAAGCGCGTGATTGGATCGCAACCAATAGACTCCCAAATGATGAGCAAATCGACCAAGATCCTGATGGTTATCTCACCGATGGAGAGAATGCAGATGCAGAACCTGTATCACATAATGTAGTCGAACATTTAATGTTAGAAGCTTGTGATCAAATCAGCCAGCAAACTGGATCAGGCAAGATAAGCCCTGTTAGCGGAGACTCCGGTCCCAGCAAAACAAAACCTATCAATTCCATCAACGTAACGAAACGTCGAAGGCCATCTCGTTCAAAGCGTACAAACAAGATGGAAGACAATGACGGTGAAGAAGAAGGAGACCAATTCAAACCGTTATCAAGTGACGATGAAGAAGGGAAAGACCAATTC
>CAXAIH010000327.1:0-2440 GCA_963968755.1 uncultured Flavobacteriales bacterium | reverse complement strand
TTTGGTGAAACCTACTGAAGAAGCTACAACTGCGGAGCTTGACAGCGAGATGGTTGTTGAATTTTTAATGGCTCAAACCGATTTGGCATTTGTTGAAGAATCATATCTCGACTATGTTGAAATGGATGAGGAGGAGGATGCCACCATCGACTACTTGATTCAAGAAAACCTTGATCTAAACATCATTATTCAAGAACTATAAAATTGACACCATGAAAATTTCAGTAATAAGTACAGCCGCACTTCTTCTTTTCGCTGGCGGCGCATATGCTCAAGACGACGCCCAGCGTCAGGAGAGAATGGAAAGAAAATCTGAGAAGAAAGAGCAAATTGAAGCTCAAAAAATTGCTTTCATCACGAAGGAATTGAAACTCGGGTCAGAAGATGCCAGAGCCTTCTGGGGAGTTGTAAATGAATTCGAAGCCGAGCGCAAGGCGCAAGGTGAGGGAATGAAAAAGAAAGGCAACGGATCTAAAGGCAAAAGCATGGAAGAACTCACAGATGAGCAAATTGCCATGAACATGCAGAACCGCCTTGATTTGAAAAAGAAGAACTTGGTTCTTGAGCAAGAATACCATGAGAAATTCATCTCTACCATTGGAATTCGCAAGACTGCTGAATTCTACCGCGCAGAAGATAAATTCAAGCGTGAGTTGCTTAAAAACATGAGAGATCGCAAAGGAGGAGGCGGAGGCCGTCCCGCTCCAGGAAAATAAGCAGAGCTTTTAACTTGTAGTGAAACAAAGAACCCCGGCAGACATCGTCTGACCGGGGTTCTTTCGTTTAACTATCTTCTACTTACTACAAGTTCACGCCGTAGGCTCTACCTCCTATGGTTACGCTTACATTACGATCACAGTCGCCATCTCCGTAATCGATGGAACGTAGTTTCAAATCTTCCGGCTGAATCTCAAGCGTTCCTTCTGTCACATATTGGCAACCAATCTGTACAATCAGTGCTTTCACAATCTCAGCTGTATAATCACGTCCTGAGCTATTGGTACCATTCGCTGTACCCGTAATGGAGTATTCATTGTTCCATGGGTCAAAATCGTTGGCACCGGCGATCAATTCATTGTTGCGCTCGGTTTCCCAAAGAATGGTTTCACCTTCTGGAGTGGTAATAACTCCATTCTTTACTGAGACATCCCAATTGCGATTTCCACTTAGGTTTTCCCCCTTGAAGGTGATGGTTTTGGATCCTTCAACTTTGTAATCATCCACGAAGTATGCATCTGGAAGAATCTCCAAGCTCGCATTTCTAATCCAAGGCCAATTGCTAAAACTTCCTGTTACAATCCCTTTGCGAATGCGTCCATCTTGTCCTTCACAGCCATCACTACCAAAGTCGATGGTGATTGTTTTAGGGAAAGTGAAGAAGTTGACCCAGTCAAGCCATTCAGGTGCCCAGGTAACTGTTGGGCACTCTTCAACGTCTTCAATAAGCACTCCATTTGAGTCGACCATGCTCGTATCGTTCAAGGCCTTAGCGTTGGCATCTACACTAAGCTGAATGTCCTCGAACATACTCTCCGAAATCGCATTCTCCTCTGAGGTGATGGTCTCCTTGTTTAACTGGGCTGTTTCACAGGCCGCAAACAAGATTAGAGAAGTACAGAATAAAAGTAGATTTCTCAAAATGAATTGATTAAGAACATAAGAAGTACGTGTAAGAACACTAAAGTTCAGTTAGGAGACTAAATTTCCAGAACTCAACTACTTGAGAAGCACCCCATGTGCCATAAATCGCACATTGACTTCGGCTTCTGTAATTGCAGAAATTTCTTCTTCTGATTTACCTGCATCTTCCGCATAGTGACGAAGTTCTTCTACAGCAACAGTATCTCTGTATGCAATACCTTCGATGATGGCTTCGCTTCCTTCAGAGTCAAGTGGTACGAAAAATCCGTAGTCTTTGAATCGAACGCGCATATCTTCCGCTTCGGCCATGTCAACCTTCATCCAACATCCCTTCTTCTGACAGGCAGCGTTCACAGATGTTTTCATCTTCGCTTTGAGCGTGTCTACCTCACCTAATGCGGCCAAAAAATCTTCAGGACTCACCGCCCCGTCTTCACTTATTTCCTCACCATAAACGGTGTAATCGCCCACCATTTTTGGTGCGGCTTCAACCATTTCTTCTGTGTTACTTGTGTCCTGTGCTGGCTCTTCTGCAGGTTGTTCAGAATTTTGACCAGCACATGAGGCTAGGAAAAGAATGGTAGCTGAGTAGAGAAATATATTCTTCATAATAATTGCTTGTTTTTGCAAAAGTACATCGCCTTTCCTTAAAACGTAATGATTTTAAACTCCGTTCGTCGATTCATTGCACGACCCTCTTCGATGGCATTGCTTGAAATTGGTTTTGTTGGGCCATAGCCTTTGAAGCTAAGTCGGTTGGCAGGAACACCTTTTGATTGTAAGTAAGCCATCACAGAAT
>CAXAIH010000326.1:0-2495 GCA_963968755.1 uncultured Flavobacteriales bacterium | reverse complement strand
ACTTCACAAATTTCACCAACTCCCGCTTCCCAAATCATCATCCCGATCAACACGACTTGATCTTTTTTCCAAGCAACCCTTCGAAGATGATTTCCATAAATGATGGAGGAATATTCTATACCTCAAACTGCCTTGCGAATAACCCCAATTGGTTTTTTAAAAACAATGGATATCAAACGACTCAGTTCTATACGGTGGCTATTGATCCAACTGTGAACAATGACGTTATCGTTGGCGGATTGCAGGACAATGGCTGTTGGTGGACGAATACAGGAGCTCTCTCGAATTGGGTTTCAACAACTCTTTCTGATGGAGCTTATACTGGAGTTCAACCAGGAACGGATGTGAATGGTGCTGGTTTTTACTATTTCTCATCGCAATATGGAGTTGTTTACCGTTATGAGTTGGATGGTGGAGGTGACTATGACGCCTATCGCAGAATTTCTCCAGATGAGAACACTTACGGCTTTAGTTTCATTAATCCTTTTGTCCTTGACGTTGTCAACCCCGATGTAATGTTTATGGCTTGGGCGGGTGGAATTCTTCGACATAACAGCTTGACCTCTATCAATTTGAATGACAGTCGCCAGCCATACAGCAATGGGTGGTCGCAATTTGGATTTACCCTTAGCGGCGGTTCGCAGCGCATTACGTGTATGTCGGTGAGTCGGCAGAACCCAACTCATACGCTCTACGTTGGAACAAATTCTGGAAAGATTTACAAATTCAACAATGCAGATGTGGGTAATCCACAGGAAATTGACATTTCCATTACGGGAATGAACGCCGGTCAATATGTGAGCAGCATTACCGTGCACCCATACGATGCCGGTAAACTTTTGGTGACCTGTTCGAATTACAACACCTACAGTATCTTTTATTCACCCGACGGTGGTCTCACATGGGCGCGCGTTGCAGGAAATCTGGAGGAACCTCTAGCCCCTGGTGTGCCTGACCTCTTGAATGGAATTGGCGCCGGTCCATCTGTTCGTTCTTCCGCGATTGTGCCAACATCCGATGGCGAAATCTACCTCGTTGGAACGTCTGTCGGCTTGTATGGAACAACCCAACTCGACTCCCTCAATACTATTTGGTATCAGCAGGCCGAGGATGTTATTGGAGATGCGGTGGTTGAGAGCTTGGCATCAAGACCTCTCGATGGTTTTGTAGCCATTGGAACTCATGGCTCAGGCGTTTATAGTGTTCGCTACAATGACCCTAATGTAGTTTCCCCAGTAGATGAAGCTCAGGTGGAATCGAAGTCTCAATTTAAATTTTACCCGAATCCTTCAAGCGGTACCTTGAACTATGAAGGTCTTGAAGCCGATGCTGAGATAACGATTTATGACATCCGAGGAGCTGAGGTATACAGCACTCAGCTAAGAGCGGGAGATCAGAAGTGCGAGCTTTCTGACTTGTCTTCGGGAACTTATTTTCTATCCCTTTCCGGAGCAAATTCAGCAGGCGTTCAAAAGTTAGTTCTGAAGTAGTTTCTTTGCAGCAAACTGCCGGATGAGCGTCTTTTTCATTCTTTCCAAAGTACTGTACTTCCTATCCACGCCAATCGTTTGGATTTTTGCGATGGCGATATGGGCTTTGTTGGGCAAAAGCCAAGGAAAAAGAAAACTTAGACTCTGGCTCTCTGCGATTCTGTTCTATTTCTTTTCAAATGCTTTTTTGTACGAAGAATTTGCGCGTCCTTATGAACCTGAATTGAGCATTGCTAGTGAAGTTGAGGACGAAAACGACGTTGTTATGGTCTTGGGTGGATACTCGCAATACATTCCAGATTACGATCAATTTGATCTCTTTGAATCCTCTGATCGGCTGTTCCAGGCAGTGCGCTTGTACAAATTGGGTAAAGCCAAGAAAATTCTTCTGGTCGGAGGAACAGGTAGGCTGGTAGACCGGGAAAATAGAGAGAGTAAGCGTGCTAAAGACTTTTTGATTCAACTTGGGATTCCGGCGGCAGATGTTTTGGTTGAAGCGGAGAGCAATAATACGCATGAGAATGCCGTTCGAGCATTTGAAATTTTACGTAAAGAAGGTTTCCGGAAAAGTATTCTTGTGACATCTGCATCTCATATGCCGCGCTCAATGGCCTGCTTTAAGAAAGTCGGGATGAATCCTACTGCCTATGTTGTTGATGCAACGGCTGGTCCACGAAGAGCTCAGATTGATTATCTCTTCATCCCTAACTCAAACGCACTGAAGAACTGGAATGCTCTTGTGCACGAATGGGTTGGATATATGGTGTACTACATTTTGGGTTACGTATGAAGTATGCCTTAAACCTCCTTCTTCTCGTACTCTTTTCGTCTCTTACTTTTCAAAGTTTCGCTCAAGAAGACGGTAAAGCACCGGTTCAACAGGTGCAGCCTGTTGGTGAAAACCCGAAAGGATTGAAGCCGCCTAATCTTCAGCCTCAGATGAAGAAGACCGCTACACCTCCAAGCAAGCTGAAGTCCTCCAGAAAAGGGCAAAATACCGATAAG
>CAXAIH010000325.1:0-2500 GCA_963968755.1 uncultured Flavobacteriales bacterium | reverse complement strand
ATGTTAAGCATAGGAGGTGATGTAGAAATCATAGAAACGATCAACAGTTTAGGCGGGTCAGGTTATTACTACTTCTTCTACGACTGGGCCATTACGGTAGAAGGTTGTCATAGTGAACGGGTTCCTATGACCATCACGGTGGACAGTCTTCCGATTGTGAATCTTGGAGCAGATACCGGATACTGTGTAGGAACCAGCTTGGGTTACACCTTAGACGCAACCAACTCCTCTGCTAGTTATGTATGGCACGACAATTCAACAAACCCAACCTATACCTTCAGTGGAGCAGGAAGTTATTCAGTTGAGGTTACAACTCCAGCGGGTTGCTCAGTGAGTGACACTTTAGTTGTTTCAACGTTCAATCGCCCAACAGCAACCTTGATCGCGCTTACGGATGTTTGTGAGAGCAGTGCACCTTACTTCTTTACCAATGGAGGTGGTACTCCTGCAGGAGGTAAAGGTCTGTACTTAGGACCTGGAATCCTATCAGATTCTATTTTCTCTCCGGGTGTTGCGGGTGATGGAACACATTTGATTCGATATGTATATGCAAGTGGTCCAGGTTGCACAGATACAACAACCTCAAGTATTGTGGTTAAGCCAAAGCCTACTGCATCGCTTAGCACCATTTCAGATGTATGTGCGAATGCAGCACCTTTTACCTTAAATCAAGGTAGTGGAGTTCCCGCAGGTGGAACCGAATTGTACTTCGGACAAGGAGTAACAGGTGGTCAGTTTAACCCCATTGTAGGTGTCGGAAGCTACGATGTTGGATATGTGTATACAGGTACCAATGGTTGTGTTGATACAGTAATCCAAGAGTTGAATGTTGATAGTTTACCAACGGTTAGTTTGGGTTCTGTAGCATCGGTTTGTGAGTCGGCTACCCCTTATCCTCTTACTCATGGTAATCCAGGTGGAGGTGTTTATTCAGGAACGGGAATTTCCAACGACTCCATTTTCAACCCTTCAATTACGGGTGGAGGAACACATTCTATTTCTTATTTATTTACCGACGACAATGGTTGTTCTGGAAGTGCCTCTGGTGTGCTTCGCGTGAATGCTAATCCAAGCGTCGATATCGGTGAAGATACCGTCCTGTGCGAAGGTGAAACTTATTTCCTCGATGCAGGCTTTGGCTTTAGCGGATACACTTGGAGTACTGGTGGCAATTCAAATTCGATAAGTGTTGTAACGAACGGGGTTTATACCGTAACCGTAAGTGATTCACGTGGATGCTTAGGTGTGGATTCTGTTGAGGTCACCTTCGAGATTTGCTCGAGCATTGATGAATTGTCGAAATCAGGTTTAGAGCTTTATCCAAACCCTTCTGAAGGAACCATCTTCCTAAGAAGCCTCAGCACTTCCGTGCTCTCTAACTTAGATGTTTTTGATGCGCAAGGACGTCTTGTTTATAGAAGCGAGAAAGAGCTTTCTGCTGATGAACGACTCGAGTTGAATGATTTAAGCCCAGGCATGTACACCTTGCAAGTTGAGAACGCAGGAGAGCCTGTTCAGCTTAAGTTCATCTTGAAATAGAATTAAAAAAGGAGGCCACCTCACCGCGTTGCGGGAAGGTGGCCGTTTTGTACTTTAGGTTATAAGCCGGATTCTGTTCCCATTTCAACATACCCTGAAATGGGCCCTCATCATTTATCTATACGCTCTACCCTCCGAGATCAAGCGAGCCGCCTTCAATGCTCGGTTTATTTGAGCTTTCACCTCGTAAGGATTACCAAGCCAGTCGATTACTCAAACTGCTGGTGGGCTCTTACTTTCACACGCCGAAGCGCGTTTATCCCGCACGAAGGCGGGCCCACCTTTTCACCCTTACCCCAATCGCTCGGGGCGGTTTATTTTCTGCGGCCCTATCTGTCTGAACATCTTAAAATGCCCAGCCCGCCATTAACTCGCGGTACGATGCCCTGTGGTGTCCGGACTTTCCTCTCTTCTTGCGAAGAGCGATGAAGCGCCTAAAGCGAAGCAAAGGTACTTTTTAAGCTCTTTCCTGAATCGGAAGCTTTAGAATTCGACAGCGGTGGCTCCTCGTCCGTAATGTTTGAACGACGCGTCGTGGTAACGTACACCTGCCATATGGTCGAGCATTTCCCGAACTTCGGCTCTCAGAATTCCCTCGCCCACGCCATGGATGATAATCATGTGCTTTTCACCTCGCTCTCTATGGGCGTTGATTTCCTTCCGGCAGAACTCCAATTGGTATTTCAATTTGTCTGAGGCCGTTTCAAAGGATGATTCGTCATCCACCAACTCGTAGAAGTGTAAGTCAATTTCAACCGTCCCTTTAGGATTCCTCCTGACTGCGCCGCGTTTCTGTTTCTTGAAAGGATTCACGTCCTTCATCATCAATTTGCTCGTAGAATCCAGGTCGACGAAATCAATTTCATCATCTTCCATCACCTTTACAATTTCGCCGCTGGTTTTGGTGTAGCTAAATCCATCGATGTCCACTTCGAAAAGACTCCCACCAAGTACCTTGCTA
>CAXAIH010000324.1:0-2505 GCA_963968755.1 uncultured Flavobacteriales bacterium | reverse complement strand
GTGCTACCATTTTCCCAATTGTTCGATTTGCAAAAGCAGGAAATCGCAAGATGATTTCGTACAGCTTATTGGCAACTTTAGCCCTTGGAATTGCATTTACATATTCGCAATTTGCAGCCTGGGAAGAGCTCGTTGCAGGCGGTGTTTTCTTTGCGGGAACAGAGAGTAATGCATCAGGATCCTTTCTTTATGTGATTACAGGAGCTCACCTCGCTCACCTCGCTGGAGGACTTTTCGTCCTCATTTTCAGCTGGATAAAAAACGCACTCGGTAAATATGATTCCGAGAATTATATTGGTCTGGAGCTGACTGCCATGTACTGGCATTTTTTAGACTTATTATGGATATATTTGCTCCTCTTTCTAGTTTACATTCGCTAATCGAGAACAACTAACTGCCTATGTCTGGTGAAGCAAGCAAAGTGATTGATCAAGCGACCCTCTGGGAGGGCGGAAGATCTCCCTTTAGTGTGAGTTATGGCAAAATGATGATGTGGTTTTTCCTCATCTCAGATGCTCTGACCTTTGGAGCCCTCTTGGTTTCACTTGGGTTCATGAAGATTAAGTACGCCGATGTATGGCCTAGCTCAGAAGTCATTTTTACTCACCTTCCAGGGACACATGGTCACTTCCCACTCATCTATGTCGCACTGATGACCTTTATTCTTATTGTGAGTTCAGTAACCATGGTATTGGCTGTTGAGGCTGGACATCGAATGGACAGAAAAGGTGTTACCATGTGGTTAGCGCTTACCGTGGTAGGAGGCCTCTTCTTCGTAGGCTCTCAAGCTTGGGAATGGATGACTTACATTGCAGGTCCAGACGGCGATATTAGTACTTGGTCGGACAATGCAACACTAGCCGGACATTACTACGGTGAAGGCTTTTCAGCCGACAACCCAGTTCCAGGGGTTCCACAGTATGCCCAGTTTTTCTTCTTTGTAACAGGCTTTCACGGAACTCACGTATTCTCGGGAGTTGTGATTAATTTCATAATTCTATTGAACGTTTTAAAAGGAAAGTATGAAGAAGTAGGCCATTATGAAATGGTTGAAAAAGTCGGTTTGTACTGGCACTTTGTAGACCTTGTATGGGTATTTGTTTTCACCTTTTATTACCTCATCTAAGTTATAGCTCTAAAGATGGAAAGAGACGACATCATTGAATACAGCCTCGATACGCACCACAGTAAAGAAGAGGGAAAGAAAATTCGAAAGAAGATTGTTTTTGTTACGGTTCTTCTTACAGTAGTTACAGCTGTCGAAGTAGGACTGGGAATCTGGGCTTCCGGAATGGACGGCATTAAATGGGAGATGGTAAAATGGTCTTTCATAATTATGACTCTAGTAAAGGCTGGTTACATTGTAATGGTCTTTATGCACCTTGGAGATGAGCGAAAAAATTTGCGTCGCCTGATTTTGGCACCCTATGCTCTGTTCATTCTTTATCTGCTCTTCATTCTAATGTCAGAAGCGAACGTGCTTTTTGCCATTCGAGAGTTGCTCGGAATGTCCTAGTGCATGAATAAAAAAAGTGTAATAAAATGGGGAGCTTTGTTCCTCATTTTGCTTTTCCCCTCAACCCTTTATTTGGTTCTCTCCACGGGTAAGCACAATCTTTTTGAACTTCCTTATTACGCCCCAAACGATCAGCCCGTTGAAAGCTGGAACTTCCCTCTAGAATTTGATGCTACCCAGGAGATAAAGGTTATGGCCTATTTCCTAAATGACCAAGTGGAATACAACTCACGGGTATTGTTGCAACTGCAGCACCTTAATGCCAAACTGAGCATTGCTGAGCTAACGTTCAACCTATACTTCGAAGGTGAGAAACCCACCAGCAAAGAGCTTAAGGAGTTGATGGGGGCTAAGAACGTCCGGACTTTTGATTTTCGCACGCAATCTTTTCAAAGTATGATCTTCAATCTTGAAGAAGGAAGCTTAGCTCCAGGGCAGTGGGTGATTTTAGTAGACAAACAAAACAAGGTGCGTGGTGTTTATCCTGGACAAGAATATGCGAAAATGAAAGATCTTGGGGAAGATATTAAAGCCCTTAAAGCTCAAGAGTTCGTACCTAAAAAGAAAGAATGACTAGGCAAAAGGCGAGCAAATTACTTTGGATTTTCACCGTAGTCGTTTACGCCCTTGTTATCGTTCTCCATGAGTTACCGGGGCCTGAATCGAGCCCGGCTTGGACACAGCATCAACCGATGCTGAATGCCTTCATCAATGGCACCTGCTTTCTAACCCTGATATTTTCATTTATCGCAATCAAAAATAAGTCGGTTGAACTGCACAAAAAGCTAAATACAACGGCCATGTTTTTGTCGCTGATATTTCTACTGAATTATGTTTTGTATCACAGCCTCTCCGGCGATACCGCTTACGATGGGTCTTTCAAAACGCTGTACTATTTTATCCTTCTTAGTCATATTTTATTGGCCGGAATTTCACTACCCATGATTCTCTTTTCGTGGCTTCGAGGATTCTATGGTGATGTTCAAGGT
>CAXAIH010000323.1:0-2514 GCA_963968755.1 uncultured Flavobacteriales bacterium | reverse complement strand
CTTTGGTCATGCGTCAGCAAATGCTAAATGATCTGTTTTACGATGCTTCTATCGCCTATTGGGATTGGTATCAGGCGGTGGAGATTGCCAATGTTTACGACAGCGCGCTCACGGTGGCTCGCCAAAGGTTTGAGGCCGTTAAACGGGAAGCTCAGCTCGGTGATAAGCCGGTCATCGATACCTTGGAAGCCGGTATTCAAGTTCAAAACCGATGGTTGAAACTTAAGGAGTGGCAGTTGGAAAAAATCAATTCTGTAAACCAATTGCAAATGTTTCTCTGGGCCGACGGCTGGGTGCCTTTAGAATTGGATACGAGCCTTTCACCAAGGCGAGAAATCCCTCTCGATGAAGCAACAACTTTCGATGTGTATATGGCCAATATGGATAGCTTACTGGAGGCGCACCCAGCACTGAGAATCAGTCAGTTTAAAATCGATTCCTATGAAGTGGATCGACGCATGAAACGTGAGGCTTTGAAACCTCAGGTAGATCTCAAATACAATGCATTGGCTCCAAACGAGTCTGCCGTTCCAAGTTTCAACTCCAACAATTACGCGTGGGGCCTGGAGTTCGGGATGCCCATCTTTTTGAGGAAAGAACGCGCAGGGCTAAAGTTGAATGAGCTAAAAATTCAAGAGAGTGAATTAGGCTTGAAGTCGAAACGAAATCAACTAAAGAATAAGGTCTTACAGTCTGTTAACCTTTGGAATATTTCTAATGATCAGATTGCCTTATACAGCCTAACAGTCAACGACTATTTGGGATTGCTGAACGGGGAGCAGGTAAAGTTTGAAGGAGGTGAAAGTTCCCTTTTTCTTGTAAACAGAAGAGAGCTTGGGTACATCAATGCGAAAGTGAAGTTGATCGAATTGAAAACCAACAACCGACAAGCAGTTGTGAAGATAAGGGCAATGCTTGGGATACTCGCCGACTAGTCGAGGGCTCTTTTGTTGAAGATGAGATAGCCAAACTGAACGTAGAAGATGAAAGGGTTTTCATCCAAAAAGGTTTCGTTGATATTGAAGTAATAGTTTCCCGCAAAACTTAAAGGTCCCAGCGGGCTTTGATATACGAGTGCTGCCGAAGCCATGGTAAACCTTCTCTCTAGGCTTTCCTCAATCACAAACTCATTTGAATTCTGACGATCAATTCTGCGATATGGTTGTAGCAGGTATCCTTCCATCCTAAGGTCAAAGCGGTTTTTGATGTCAAGAATCATCTTGACTCCAGCCGCAGCATATTGATAGGCTCTAAAGGATTCAAGGAATAAGGTTCGGGTAATTGGAATAGGTTCAAAAGAAGGTGCCCGTAGTATACTGGCCGTATAATTACTTAGAGGACCAAGGCCGCTGTAAACGGCCTCGAGCATTCCACCAAAGCGAATAACTCCACTTTGTTTGAAGTAGTGGTCATATAGCAACCGCGCCTCCGCCCATTCGTGGTTCGCTTCGAAGAGCGATTGTCCGATAGAGGTGCTTCCCGGACGGAATCTCTCCACTGCATTGTTGTATTGGAAACTCATAAGGAACTTTAGTCCTTTATTGGGGTACTGCTTGTAATTGAAGGTGTTCTTCTCCCATTTTACCGCTAGACTGGTGGTCGGGAAAGAGGTTCTGTCAGGAACATCCGTGGAAGAAAAATTGTCTGTCTGATAATAATTGTCTCGCAATTCTCCGTTCCCAAATTCAATTACCAGTTTTGAATTAGGTCCGGTTGGGGTTGAAACGTCAACTCCATAATAGTTCTCATTTTGAACTAAGAAGGAAGGACGGTCAAGCTCAAAAAAGGTGGACAAGCTCTGAAAGAAATTGTATCGACTTAGGCGATAGAAGGGTTGCACCGAAAAGGTGAATCGGTAAGGAAAGTCGATTCGGGCACGCAGTTCCGCTGAGTTGTAGAATTTCCCAAAATATGAGGTCCCGTGCAATCCATACGAGAGCTTTCCAAGGTGATTGTAATGCAAGCCGACATAACCTGTGTTTATAGGGCGGGATGAGAAATTGCCTCCGAAGTCAACCTTAAACTCCTTGTTCAGATCCACATCCAAAATGAGGGTATAGCTGGTGTCTTTTTCATTGAATTGAAGTTTTGGAAATAGACTCACAACCTTATCATCTTCAGAGAGGCGGTAATAACGTTTCTTTAAAGAACTTAGATGAACACCTTCTGATTTCCGATTGAGAAGCAGAACGTGTCTCACGTAATTGGCTTGATTGTTATTTACACCTCGAACCTCTACATCGGTTACCCGAACTTCTTGTTTCTGATTGTTGAAGTTGGCCCGCATATTCGTCAATTCTTCAGCATTGCGTCGGCGGTTTACCCTTTCTTCAATTTGATCGATCTTACGTATAGTGGCCAGGTAGCCAGAATCAATCAACTCCTCTAAATTGTCAAACTCGAATGTCCCAATGGGCACGTTGGGTTCAATCAGAACTCCGTTGTTGGAGTCCAGGGAATAATTGCTTTTACTCACCATCATATTTCTCAGAATACTAATGATGTCTTCTTCGG
>CAXAIH010000322.1:0-2520 GCA_963968755.1 uncultured Flavobacteriales bacterium | reverse complement strand
CCATTCAGGAGAAAACCCAAAAGCATCATAATTTTTTGAGTGAGATATACCGCGACCCAAAAGAAGATGTGCGATTTATTAAAGAAGTCTTTCGCAAGACAATTCTCAATTCCGAAGAGTATGAAAAACTCATTGGAGAGCGGGTGAAGAATTGGGAGACCGATCGAATCGCCTTCATTGATATGATCATTATGAAAATGGCGCTCTGCGAGTTTGAATTCTTAGATGAGATCCCGACTAAAGTGACGATCAACGAGTACATCGAATTGTCTAAGACCTTCAGCTCTCAAAACAGTAAATCCTTTGTGAATGGTGTTCTGGATCGCCTTCTGGAGCAATTTATGAAGGATGGTAGGGTTAAAAAAATGGGCAGAGGCCTAATAGGATGAAACATCACATACTTTCCGAAAATCAGTCTGTTCTTCAAGTTTTTCTCAATGAAATCAGATGCATTGAGATTCAATCCGACCCCATTCGTTTCAGAGCCAACATCGAGCGGATAGGTGAGCTTATGGCCTATGAAATAAGCAAGGGCTTAGCCTATTCACCCACCAAAGTTCAAACGCCTTTGGCGGTGAAGGATTCTATTCAACTCGAAGATCAAATCGTGTTAGGTGCCATTCTGAGAGCGAGCCTGCCTTTTCATCAAGGTTTCTTGAGAATATTTGATCGTGCTGAGAATACCTTCTTGGCGGCGTATCGACAAAGCGAGCCTGATGGAAGCGTTCACACTGTACTGAACTATGCGGCCTCGCCGAGCCTAGAAGGCAAAACACTTATCCTCTGCGATCCGATGTTGGCAACAGGTCAATCCATGGTGGATTGTTTGAATTTGTTAAAAGAATACGGAGGCCCGAAACACGTTCACATTGTAGGCGTTATTGGTAGTAAGGCGGGCTTGGATTTTGTCTCTCAGAACGTACCGGAGAACACCAGCATATGGTTGGCAGATATGGACGAGCATCTGAACGAAAAGTTCTACATCGTCCCAGGATTGGGCGACGCAGGAGACCTAGCCTACGGAGAAAAATTAGGTGGTGATTGAAGTACTAAAAGTAATGGGCTGGATGCTCCTTAGCATTGTAAAGTTTCTCTTTGCTCCCAGTGCGCTTGTGGCATCGGGCTACGGCTTTTGGGAAACGCTGAGCATTGCTGTTGCCGGAGGGGTTGTTGGAATTTGGGTCTTCTATTTTCTTGGAAGCAGCATCTTCGAATACTTCAGCAGGCTTCAAGCTCGAAAGAACAAAGCCAAAAAGAAAGTCTTCACCAAAAAGAATAAGATGATTGTCCTTATGGTCAAGAACTATGGCCTAACTGGACTTTGTGTAGTTCTTGGGGTAATTTCTATTCCTCTATCTGCCTTATTAGCGGCGCGCTATTTTCGAGACCGCAAAGACACCCTCCTTTATTTAAGCATCTCCGTATTCGTGTGGGCGCTTTTGCTTACCGCATTTGCCCTCAGCATCAAACCCTTGCTGGCTTGAAGTCGTACGAGCACCTATTCTTTGATTTAGATCATACCATTTGGGACTTTGAGTTCAATTCTCGCGATGCAGTTCGAGAAGCCATCGTTCACCTGGAGCTTGACATTAAGAACGTAGACCGCTTCTTGATGGTTTATGAACGAATCAATGAATACTACTGGGAGCAATACCGTAAAGGAAAAATTCAAAAGCAAAAATTGCGCGTGATTCGCTTTGAGCGAAGTCTGCGTCAGTTTGGTTATAAAGATCCACAGACCGCTTTGGATTTCTGCGAGTACTATTTGGCTCACAGTCCATACAAGACCAAACTGATGGACGGTGCCGAGGAGGTTTTGGATTACCTGAAGGCAAAGTCATATCGCCTTCATCTAATTACCAATGGTTTTCGGGAGGTTCAAACGATTAAAGTTCGAGAGGCGAAACTCGATCGTTGGTTTGAAGAGCTCATTGTGTCGGAAGATGTTGGAGTTAAGAAGCCACACCCGGATATATTTCATCATGCTCTCAGGATAACTGGAGCGAAAGAGGGGAGTAGTTTAATGATTGGTGATAACCTTGAAACTGATATCAAAGGCGCACGTGGAGTAGGGATGGATCAGGTCTTCCTTAATGTACACGCGAAAGAATCATACTTCGCTGCAACGCATGAAATAAATCAGCTGAGAACCTTAAAGGAAATTCTTTAGAGCTTTCCCTCACAAACAATGCGCTGTTGCTTGCCTCCTTTTTTAAATTACATCACAGCGCGATATGGCGTACCTCTTCGGGGATTGAAAAGTTCTATGCTAGGTCCACATCGATTTCGATCTGTCCCGATTTTCCAATAGTAATTCACATCAGAACAGCCATTGCATTTTGAGCTTGATGTCGATAAAATCGTCGACATTCTATAATTGGATTTTTTGATGTTCAATTCCTCACGGTTTCTTAGATCGAACTCAAGCGGGAAGCTTTCTTCAATGAGCTCACCCTTCTTTCCTTTACCCTTGAACCGCACACTTCCTTTATACATTCCAGCTTTCTCTCAGCCGTACTT
>CAXAIH010000321.1:0-2525 GCA_963968755.1 uncultured Flavobacteriales bacterium | reverse complement strand
TCGCAGCCATGTTTATCGTTTCCTTTGGGATATTAGCTCTGTTTTTTTGGTTGCCTTTCAAGAAGGATTTGGCAGAGAATGTGAGCTCTCAAAAGGGAGGCTTTCTCATTAACCGTTGGGAATTCTTGAAGCGGTATTTCAGCTTTATTGCTGTGTCTATGAGCTTATCCCTCTTTAATTCACTGGCTGTAATCTCGGGCTATTTAGGAATGAAGAGCCCTTTCGTTAGAACTCCTAAATTCAATGAAACCTCCGTACAACCTCAAAGTAATACCTACAGGGTAGAACGCCTTTCGCCGGTAGTCTATTTTGAGTTCATCCTATTTCTCTATTTCACTGCTGCTGCTGCCTACGGGCTTGTTCAAGCTGAGTATGGACTTTTACCCATGCATCTGCTCTTGCTTTCAGGGCTGGCTATTCTTTTGAAGTACTCTTGGAAGGAGCGCGCCTAGCTTATTGACGAATGAGGCGATGTTCTTGTGAAATGCTTTCTCCTTGAAGGTGTAAGCTGTAGGTGCCTGAGCTCAAGTTTATCAGAGAACATTCGAAGCGATTTTTTCCTGCTCCCATATGCTGACGAAACCCTTTGATTGTCTTCCCTTGGAGGTCTGTCAGGAGAAAGTGTACTTCTTGCGCCTTGACGAGTTCAAAGTCGAGGTAAATAAGGTCTTGACTCGGAACGGGAAAGGCAGCTTGAGAAGGTTTCTCCATTTCTTCTTCACCAGCAATCACATAAGTTGGACTGTACACTTCCGACATCCAAAAAGAGTGTTCGTGGGTTGAAGTTCCATAATACCCAGACATCCATAAGGCACCGAGTTCGCTGTACACTCGTTGAATTCCAAAATAATCTCCCCAGCGCTCAGGGTTTCCTTGGCGCTGCACATAGGATTGACCTTGAATCAGCTTTGTGAAATCTGAATACTCGCCATTGCCGTCAAAATAGAAACCTCCATAACCGGCGGTATCTGTGAGGCTCGTGTAGTTTACTCCAATAACTGCTTCTTGGTCACCGGCAGACTTTCCTGTGTACGCAATTCCTGGATAACCGAACTCCATGGTCGGGTGTTGCATAATGTTCAGTTCAATGCTGGGAGAGGTCCCTGGATTTTGAACCACTCCGTGATACATGGAAGATCTTCCGCTCACGGTGTCAATAGTATTTCCTACAAACTGGATTTGCCCATTCTCATAGAAGCCATCTAAAACTCGTGCGTCATTTGTGCTCAATTCAGGCCCTGCAGGCTGTTCTGCCGTCGGGCTTAATCCATAAGGAACATCTGAAAGTCCGTATTTGACTTCAACTTGTGCCGTTGGGTCGCCCAATTCACCGCTCAGGTTTACGACAAAGAAAGTATCGTTCCTGCTGTCAAAATTTCGGTTGCTCATGAAGTAATAGGGTGGAGCCTTCAACTCATCGCCACCTTGCATCGCGTGAAGGTTACGTACCGACTTACCTCCAAATTTTATATCACTCCACAATTTCATAGGCAAGCTGTCGAGGCCGTCGTAGCCTGCTTGTTTGTCTAACTGCCAGATGAGCGTTTCTTCAAAGCCTGTTTCCCAAGGCTCGTTTTCACGAATGAGGTTGATGGTGTACAGAACTTCATTTTCTGTAAGAGCAATTACGGGGAAATCAGACCAAGTTCTTTCGTTGAAAGGGTTACCAGGGATTTCGTATAAGTTCCATTCGTCCATCGGATCACCTGAACTCGAAAAGGCAATAACCAACTTGGAGTCGTCTGGGGTTCTTCCAGAAAGAAAGGTGAATACAAAACGGTCTACCACAGCGTCGTAGCGCAACTTCGGGTCAAAAGGAAGGCTGGTCCCCATAGAGTCATTGTCGAGGGCAAACTCTACAAAACTCCAGGTAGAAGTGAAGGGGTGCGGACGATAATAAGCGGAGTCGCCTATGAGGTCATGGAAATAAACACGTGTGTTGTAGGAGGCGATTAAAAAACCATTGTCGGAAACAGCAATGGTGTTGTCGTTTGGAGTTCCGCCTGCTCGGTTTTGAATGTTGTTTGCGGGGCCATAAAAGCTTCCCATATTTCGTTGAAGACTGATCTCAGGAGCACTGCTGCGCTTCACTGAAGTGGTCCTTTTCTTTGGGAACTTCTTGGAGATTTCAGCCTTCTTTTTCAACAAGGCGTCTTGGTAGGATTTTCCTCCAGGGAATGGAGCTTCCAAAGAATACCCTCGCGGGTAAATGTCGTTCTGAATGTCGGCAGGAGCAATACTGCGCTTGAGAGAGGCCTTGAAGTAGGTGGCTTTTTGAGCTTGAAGACTAGTGGAACTTAGTAATCCACACAAGATGAATAAGACGGTAGAAAGTACTCTTGACATGGGCTAAAGATATTCAATAGAAGGATGAGCTTGACTTTAAGCTTTTCACTGGTTGGCGACTATTGTTGGAAGAGACTTGTTAGTGCCTTTATGATGCACCTTTTCTTGTATATCTTCGAAAGACCCCGTGATGAAAAAACTCTTAGTAAGTTCTTCTTCTATCATGACGTGCATTGCGG
>CAXAIH010000320.1:0-2526 GCA_963968755.1 uncultured Flavobacteriales bacterium | reverse complement strand
GGTTAAGTTTGCCCCTGACTGCAAACCTTCGAGCATTTCAAAAGACAAGGCGTCGTTTCCGCTTCCGTTGTAAGTGATCAATACATAGTTCAAATTGGCGAGCAAGGATCCCGTTCCAATGAAGTTGTATTTCACTTCGAAACCCGATTTTCTCACCACAGCCAGCTCACCTCCAAAGTCCTGTGCATTGCTTTTTTCACGATAGTTGAAGAGCAAGGAAGCACGGAATGATGTGTTTGGTTGAAAGCTGAGTTTAGGCTCATATTCTTCAAATTGGAAGCGGTAATTCCGGCTGCTGAAAACTTCCGATTCGTTTCGTTTTATCCCTTCGCTGTACTTGCTGGTGAGCATCCATTGCTTGCTTAGGTTGAGTCGCACATTGAGCAGATAGAAGGAGTTTTCGCGCGCATCAAAACCATTCACCAGAAGGTTCCTCCCGCGAATATCTTGGTAGCCAATATCAGCTCCAAACTTAGGGTTGGCGCGATTGAAGTAGAGGGTATTCCGGAAGTTGCTGTTCATGGAAATTAAGGAGCTATCGGCGATTTCTATTGGCAGCGGATTGAATCGTTCTAGGATGGGGAGTTCGGCAGTTTTTCTCTCGATCCGGTAGGCCAATTGGTTTTGAAAACGGGAAGCAAACTTTTGGGTTTTCTTGAGTCTATTCAGTGCTTTTTCTGAGAGCTTCTTCGGTTCTTTCTTTGGCTCCCTCCCTTTCACTTTTTTCTTCTTGTTGTTAAATAGCGAAGCTGGAGTGAGGAAGAGGGACTGGTTAAATTGGTTGGTGAAGATTTTCACGTAGTCGTCGGAGGGGGTAAAGATTTTTATGAAGGAGGCTTGGTCGGTAAACTGGGCTATTTCAAATTCATCCAATTCTTGTTGACCATTGTCGTTGTAATCGATCCAAGCATATACCCCTTGGCCAGTTGGAACTTCGATGTAACTGAATTCTTTACGCGCTTCCAAACCTGATGAAACTTCAATGAACGAACTTGAACGGATGAAGCCATTCAAGGCGGTCATATTGTATTCAAATCTGGAATTTAAGGTGTTGTCGGCAGTTTGGCTCGTGATATCAGAACGGTAAATCTCCAATTGTCGATAGGAGTTTCTCGTTTTGAATCTATGGTTTCGATTCTTGAGCAGATCCATTTCCAAAGCAAGTGCCTGCGCATAGGTTGAGGTTCGGAGTTCATTTTCTTGTACCGCCTTATCTCGTCGTTGAATGTACGAGAGCTTGAATTTGTTTTTTTGTTTGCTCGGGCTTTCAAGAAAGACTTCCCGCTCCCAAAATTGGTAGGAGGCCAAGGACAAACTGTCGTTGCCCGCCTCCCGGCGACGGTTCCATTCAAAGTCGTCGCGGTAACCGAGATATGCTTTTCCAACACGCCGTTTCAGCAAACTTTTGTGTCTTTGGAAGTCACTTTCGTTGAGGCTTCCATCGGTCTGTAATAAACTCCCAACAAGGGTCAAATCCCAATCTTCATTGAGGTATTTGGCATCAAGGCTGTTCCTCAAGCCATGGAATTCAGCGGTTGCGTCAAAGTTTTGAAGTTCGTAGTTAAAGTGCCCGCGCTTCTTTTTGAAAAGACGAACACGCGCATTTGACAGAAGCTGAGAAGAGTTTAGCGTGACGTCGCGAAGGTTCCAATCGCGGTAAAACTCTATGGTTCGAATGCGTTCAATTTCTTGAAAGTTTTCCTGCCAATATTCCAAAACTTATGCGTGCTATAAATCTCATGGTCACAACACGCAATCTTCTTTACAAAATGGTGGGATGATTCGGCTCAGCTCCATTTTTCCTGCAAAGCCGTAATCGCCCTGTGAGTCCAAATTCGAAAAGGTGTTTAAGTCATTTTCACTGAGAGCGCCTTCGGCCTTGATGAGGCTGTGTTTTCCCAATTTCTGTTCAAGGCCGGCAGATAACATCCGGCGTACTTTTGGGGTGATGAGCTTCTGAATGGGTTCATAGTCACCTTGAGGAACACCGCCTAATGGAGGAACCCATTCGTAGACCTTTCCATTGGCTAAAGATTGGGCGAGTCGATAGTTTCCCTGATTTGGATTCACCTGAGAAAACACGAGCTGATAGAAGGCGCTGTCGGGGTTCGTTGAGTGCACAAAAATAGAGTCGTAGCCTAAGCTGTCGACCAATTTGTAGAGGATGAGGTCTTGATCAAATTTAACCGTATTGATGGAAGGGGCAATGGCGAGGTCCAAGCTGTCTCCAACCGAGCGAAGAATGCTCTTTTGCTCGTCCGTAAGCTCTTGTTGCAAACTTTGATTCTTGCTGTCTTGTTCTGAGTAGAGATTGATAAATGCCTTGGTTCTTTTTGAGTTATACTCATCCGACACTTGGAGAATACTTCTTGCATAGTTCCGATCTGAGTATTGAAACTCAACGACAATCCGTTTGTCTTTGGTGATGAATTGGTTTGCCGTGAAGATCAGTTCAGCGGTATTGTAGTTGATGACGTAGTCAAATTCTTGGCCTCTCTTCAGCAGTTTGCCATCGATGTATACGCG
>CAXAIH010000319.1:0-2545 GCA_963968755.1 uncultured Flavobacteriales bacterium | reverse complement strand
TTCCACTTCAGCAAAAGAAGGTACTCAAGATGAGTATGCGAAAGGCGTCATTGAAAGCGCTTTGAAAAAAGCCTTTGCTCCGGAATTCCTAAACCGAATTGATGATGTGGTTCTCTTCAACCAACTGAAGAAAGAACACATCCATGAGATCATTGATATTGAGTTGAAGTATTTATTGAACCGCATTGAGGAAATGGGCTTTAAATTAAGCCTTACCGAAGAGGCTAAAGACTTTGTAGCTGATAAGGGATACGATGCGCGTTATGGAGCTCGCCCATTGAAGAGAGCCATTCAGAAATACCTCGAAGATGTGATTGCCGAAGAAATGATCAATTCCAAACTTGAGAAAGGCCAGGAGTTAAAGGCTGTCCTTAATGCTGAAAAAGACGGAATTGAGGTGAGCGTTAAGAAGCCCAGAAAAGCTGCAGCGGCAAAAGGAAAGAAGAAAAGCGAAGATTAATTAGTTGGCAACCTCGGAGAGGAACTTGATGCGCATTAGGCGAAGTTCCTCTTCGGAATAGTCATCCTCACCTAGTTCATCAACAGCCTCTTCAATAGAATCTGACTCAGCCTCCATAAAGTACTCAAAGACCTCCTCTTGCTTATCCTCATCCATCTCACGATCGATGTAGTACTTCAGATCCACCTTGGTTCCGGAATAGACAATCTCCTCGATCTTTCCGATGAGCTCTTCCATTTCCATCCCTTTATTCCCAGCGATTTCGTCCAAACTGATCTTACGATCAATACTCTGAATGATGTAAATCTTCTTGCCTGATTTGTTGGCTACCGATTTTACGACGAAGTCTTGAGCACGCTCTATTTCGTTTTCTTCGACGTATTTCGCGATCAGTTCAATAAACGGCTTGCCATACTTAACTGCCTTCCCTCCTCCTACGCCAACAATGTTCGTCATTTCCTCCTGATTCGCAGGGTAGCGCATGGCCATCTCTTGCATCGAAGGGTCTTGAAAAATAGCAAATGGAGGGACATTCTTCTTGTGTGCAATGTCTTTTCGAAGGTTCTTGAGCATCTGATACAGATTCTCATCTGCAACAGCTCCGCTGCTTGCATTCCCCCTGGTAATGACGCTATCGTCTATAATCTTATCGTAATCACGATCTAAGGAGATCATGAACGATTGCGGCTCCTTGATGAACGAATGCCCTTCTTCAGTCACCTTAAGCAAGCCGTAGGTCTCAATTTCCTTGCGCAATAGCTTCGCCACGGTGGTCTGACGAATGATGGACATCCAATAGTTATAGTCCTTTTCACTGCCCTTTGCGTAAGAAGCTATTCCTGAATGACCAAAGGAATTAATCTCTTGAGATTTCTTCCCTTGCAAGACATCAATGATGTACTTGGCTTTAAACTGCTCTTTCAACTCAAGAATACATTCAAGAACGAGCTTAATATCTTCCTTTCCTTCAACTTGTGGCTTGGGATTAACTGCATTGTCATCCATGTTGGCGCCATCGCCGTTTTTCTCATCGAAGCTTTCTCCGAAGTAGTGCAAGAGAAACTTCCGTCTCGACATATTCGTTTCGGCATAGGCTACAACTTCTTCTAAAAGCTGACGACCTATCTCCTGCTCTGCGACAGGCTTGCCTTGCATGAACTTCTCGAGCTTTTCAATGTCTTTATAATCGTAAAAGGCCAGGCAGTGTCCCTCACCACCGTCTCTTCCTGCTCTGCCCGTTTCTTGGTAATAGCCTTCCAAGCTTTTTGGAATATCGTAGTGAACAACAAAACGAACATCGGGTTTGTCGATGCCCATACCAAAGGCAATGGTCGCAACAATCACATCGGCTTCTTCCATCAAGAACATGTCTTGATTTCTACTTCTAGTGCCAGCGTCAAAACCTGCGTGATACGGAAGTGCCTTTATCCCATTAACTACAAGGGTGTCTGCAATTTCTTGAACCTTTTTTCTGGAAAGACAATAGATGATACCAGACTTACCTGAACGCTCCTTTATAAACTTGATCAAATGTTTAGGCGCATCAATCTTAGGCCGCACCTCATAGAACAAGTTCGGACGATTAAAAGATGCCTTAAAGACCATCGCATCCGACATGCCGAGGTTCTTTTGAATATCGCCTTGGACCTTGGGTGTTGCTGTAGCGGTGAGCGCCATCACTGGGATGTTCTCTCCAATACCACGAATCATCTGCTTTATCCTGCGGTACTCAGGACGGAAATCGTGTCCCCACTCGGAGATACAATGCGCCTCGTCGACAGCAACGAAGGATATCACAATTCCCTTAAAAAAATCGATGTTCTCTTGCTTTGTGAGCGATTCTGGTGCGACGTACAAAAGCTTCGTCTTTTTTGCGACGATGTCTTCCCGGACTCGAGCTGCTTCTGTTTTGGAAAGAGATGAATTCAGGAAGTGAGCAACCGAATCATCTTCGCTAAACCCGCGAATGGAATCCACCTGATTCTTCATGAGAGCGATGAGCGGAGATATTATAATGGCAGTGCCTTCAGAGACGAGAGCAGGAAGTTCGTAGCACATGCTCTTGCCGCCTCCTGTCGGCGTAGT
>CAXAIH010000318.1:0-2546 GCA_963968755.1 uncultured Flavobacteriales bacterium | reverse complement strand
GGTAATATGGGCCCTGCTCCAACTGGTAAGGACTGATTTCAGAGATGTAGCCAAGTGCATGGGCGGCTGCTCGTTTTGGGTATTTCCTCAGGGTTCTCTTTTGTCCGAAAAAGCCAGGAAACTTGAACATTTGCTCTGAAACGGCAGCGAAGTCTTCGGCTGAAATTTGCTTTTCGAAGATACTGGCTTTGTACCTGCTGTAGGACTTCGCATCGGCTAACCTCTCGAGAACATCTTCCTTTTCTATTCCAAGAATGTTCGCAAGAGCTGTTGTGTCAAAAGCCTGTAGTCGTTTTGGAATGACCATGAGGTCGTAGGCAGCTTCATTATACACAAGCAACTCTCCATTGCGGTCGTAAATCAAGCCGCGAATTGGATATTCAGTAACGTATCGGAGCGCTTGGTTTTTCGCAGAGGATTTATAACTATCGTCTATAACTTGAATGAAAAAGAGTCGCATCAGGTAGATCAGGCCAATGAAGAACATGATGGCAAGGATGACATACATCCGATTCTCATAAGACTTCATGAGCGTGCCTTTCTTCGATAGCGGAGGTATTCCACAGCGATAAGGAGCAGTAGGGTAAAGCTTACTGAAGAGAAGGTCCTGATGAGTATTTGTCCGATTTCACTGAACTTGAGACTTTCCAAACTGAACAGAAAAAAGTGATGAGCTACGATCAAAATCCCACTGTAGGTGATGAACCAAGGAAGTCCCATTTCACTTATGCTCGGCCGAGAACTGAATTCAAACCCATCCCTTGGAGCTAAATACTTAAGGGCAAAATAGCGCAAGTAGGCGAGGAGCAAGGCCGCCGAAGTATGCAGGCCTATTGTGCTGCTGAAAAGGTCTATAGAGAGGCCGATCAAAAAGCCGAAAATCAAAATCTGATGCCGAGAAACATCCACCGGAAGGACCAGGATAATCATAACATACAAGTAGGGATTGACGAAACCCATGAATTGTATATTGTTCAGAATGACCACCTGAAGAAAGAGGACAATCAATCCAAAAATTAAAAAACGAAAGCCGTCGGTTCTCACTCTCTTATGTTGCTTGTATCACTTTCCAATTCAATTTGCTCCATTTTCGAGCTGTTGTTTACGACATATACGTAGGCCAATTTTCGAAAATCTACGGAGAGCTTAAGTTCAATCTCATGGAAGCCTTCCTCTTCCCCTTTAATGTCTTTCACAGTTCCTATCATAATTCCTCGCGGATAATAGGTTGAAGAACCTCTTGTAAAAACAGTGTCACCCTTATTTACAGTAGCATGAGACGGGATGTCGAAAAGTTGAGCGATGGAAGAGTTCTGACCATTCCAACGAACAAGTCCAAAGTATCCAGTTTTGGAATGCTCTGCGCTGAATACACTTTGGCGATGCAAAAATGAATAGGCCAGGGCGTAGTTTTCCGAAACGCTTTTTACAAGCCCAACAGTGCCAAACGGGCTAATTAAGCCCATTTCTGGTTTTACTCCGTGAGCACTTCCTCGATCAATGAGAATGTAATTGCTTCGTTTATTAGTTGTGCTATTAACTACCCGAGCGGCTTGAAACTTATACTGCTGTCTATAGATTTCATTTTCCCGAATCAAGAGCTCAGAGCCGTATCGATACAAACTCTCCATATTTCGCGATTTCAATTTGGCATTTTCATTCATCAACACATCGTTCACATCAGAAAGCGTGAGGTATTCCGTGAAGTTCTGAATGCGCGAGCTCAAGGCACCATTTAGTGCATTGGAAAAGCCTAAGAAGTTTGAATTATGAAAACGGTTGAAGCGGTTTAGCAGGCTCAAACTGAGCAACAACAGAAGGAAGAAGAGTATGCTAAAATTGTTGCGCCATAAAATTGCGATCAGATTACGCATTGCATTCTTTCACCCCTTTGTTTACTTCATTAAGAATGGGAAACGATCGATGTTTTTCAGGGCAATCCCAGTCCCCCTCGCTACAGCTCTCAACGGATCATCAGCTACGTGTACAGGTAATTTTGTTTTCAAAGAAATTCGTTTATCCAAGCCGCGTAACATGGACCCACCCCCGGCAAGATAGATTCCTGTTTTGTAAATATCTGCCGACAGTTCTGGAGGTGTGAGCTCAAGTGCACTCAAAATGGCCTCTTCAATTTTAGAAATTGATTTGTCCAGTGCGTGTGCAATCTCAACATAGCTCACATAAATCTCTTTTGGAATACCGGTCATAAGGTCGCGTCCGTGCACGGCCAAATCATCCGGTGCCTCATCCAACTCTGTCAAGGCAGCGCCAATTTCAATTTTTATTCGCTCAGCAGTTCGTTCACCAATCAGAATGTTGTGCTGCCTGCGCATGTAGTCTTCAATGTCACTCGTAAATTCATCACCCGCGACACGGATGGACTTATCACAAACGATACCACCCAATGCGATTACAGCAATTTCTGAGGTACCACCTCCGATATCAATAATCATATTGCCCATGGGCTCCTCAACGTCAATTCCGATCCCAATAGCAGCTGCCATCGGTTCTTCAATTAAAAAAACCTCTCTTGCACCGGCACTGTA
>CAXAIH010000317.1:0-2581 GCA_963968755.1 uncultured Flavobacteriales bacterium | reverse complement strand
ATGAATGGCTTCATTCCAATACCCTCCCATCTTTTAGTTTGACTTTCGATGTTGGATCATCCTCAGTTCTTTTAACTCCTTTAGCGCCACAATCCTTATTTAACGCCACAATCTCCGGGTGTTTATCTAGCCAATGAATCAGGTCCTCTGTTGAAATCTTGTAGGCTTCTTCCCCAAGACCTTCGAAAGTTGCTTTGAGCATCTCATGATCTTCAGGATAGTCGAGCGCAATTCTAAAATTGTCGCGCTGCCAACTGGGCTCTGTCTCAAGGCTTCGCACATCAAAAAGCTCAGACTTTAAGAAGTAGTGCAACCAGTACTCGGTATTATCGGAGGCCTTCAACTCGATGAGTCGCTCCATTGCAGCCGGACTTAAACCACTTAGAAAAAGACCAACTGGTAAGTGATGGCATTTGATGAGCTCCGCATTTGTTTTTTTGAAGCTATCAACGAGCTTTGGAATAAGATCGAAGGGAAGCAAGGGACAATCTGCAGTCATATTGATTACATAGTCCAATTCGTAAATCTTTCGTGCTTCATTCAAACGCTGAAATACATCTTCTTCGCTTCCACGAAAACACTTTACACCTTCCTTCTGCGCGATCTCTTCAAGTGGATCATCTTGAGGATTCGTAGAGGTACAAATCACAATTTCATCCAAAAGACTTTGCAGCTTCAGGCGGCGGATCATCCATGTCATGTAGTTTTCGCCCTGTACTTCATGAAGAAGTTTCTTAGGCAACCTACTAGACTTTAACCGTGCTGTGATTAGAAATCCAAGTTTCATAACGAACTACCTAGGAGCAATTTTTTGAATGAGTTCCATGGATTGAACTGCTTCTTCATACGTGCAATTTCGACTTTCACCTGATTGGATAAAGGTGACAAAATCCTCCATTTGGAGTCGGTACATTTCGTCGATGTGATTCTCTGCCGCTTCGAACAGCACTTCCGTTTCTAAATTCGAACGGGTGAGCTTTAAGCGCCCGCCCAAGAACTCGTAGTGCAGGCGACCAGCCTCACATAAGGCACTTACCTCGTTGGTGTAATTTGGATTGATGAAATCCAATTCGAAATGCAGCTCCGTTCCGCTTGGAGCAACACAGGAAAACTCTGCCCAATCTTCCACATCAATCTCAAGCTTTGATCTATGATCAATTTTAGAGTTGAGCAAAGCCGTTTCACCAAACCAATGAATCATGAGATCGATCTCGTGAGAAAGCGTTCGAACAACACCTCCTCCGAGCTTCTTCTGTGCCATGTACTCCAGACGGTAATCCTTTCCTGGATGCCAAAGAGGTAGATGATATCCCCGCTTAAAGTCAAGCCAAAAAACGCGTCCAACTTTGGAATTCAAGTAGGTGCCAGCTGCTTCAATGAGAGAGTGAAAGCGCAAACAATAGCCAACAATCATCCGTTCTTGAAAACCATTGAATGCCTTGATTTCTTCTGGAGTATTACAAAGTGGTTTCTCGACGAAGAGCTTAGCGCTTGATTTTTCTTGGGACTTCACTACTTCTGCGTGATTCGAAGTAGGGTTTGAGATGATGATGCCGTCGCAATCCAGATTGATGAACTCAGAAGGATCGAACACATCCTGAACGGCGTCCATTCCATTTTTATTCAGTCCTTTTCCTGATCTTAAAGCGTAGAGCTCAACTCCTCCAATTTCCTGGAGATGGGCGGCGTGTCTGCGGCCGATAGAGCCCAGTCCTACGATGCCAATTTTCATAGACAGCCTCCTTCTATAAGGTCCACAATTTGCAGGCTTTGTTCACGTAAAATCAAGTTACGCTTGGAGTTCACTTGCTCTACAAAAGCCTCCAAGGAAGCTCTAAATGCGTAAAAGCTATCCGCAAAAGAAATGCTCTGCTTACCAAAATCACCCTCGATCTCCAAGCAGATACCACGATCTTCTCGACCTGACTCAAAGCTGTAGAAAACACCGCTTTCCTTTTCAACTTCGGCAAGTATTCCCTTGTCCTTCTCAGTGTAAACCACGGACTTTATTGCACTCCAATCGTTCAATATGTTGAATGCAGGCTCAATGATGTGCCAGGCATAGGTCTCCCAATATTTTGGAACGCTCGCGGAGATGCTTTTCACCTCACCGATGGACGCGTCAAGCTGATTGGATTGAAACTCTTTGGCAAAGCGCAAGGCACTGCAGGTGAAAATTTGCCAATCGAATTTTTGACTACCCAGCATACGCTCCGCATCCGCACGAGAAAGCGCAAAAGGTTTATCGATGAATATTGCTTTTCCTTCTTCTAGAAAAGGTTCCGCCATTTCAAGGTGTCGCTCCCCATCATCCCGCGCTAATAATATTGCCTCCGCCCGTTCTGACAATTCGTGAATTTCCTGAACAGCATTTGGAATTAATGCGGAAGTGGCAATGCTTTGAGTAAGCTCAGCATCTTGGGTCCAAACCGCAACTACTTCTGCCAAATCCACTAAAAAATCCTCAGGAAAATTTTGCTGAGACAGGTATTCGGGAATCACAGGAAATGGGCATTTCGCCATTTCTGTTCCATTGAATCCATTAATAATGGCAGACCAAGAATAGGGATGACCATTTACT
>CAXAIH010000316.1:0-2587 GCA_963968755.1 uncultured Flavobacteriales bacterium | reverse complement strand
CGAACAGTGATCCCCGCTGATAACGAAGGGGAAATCCCCTTGGGCCAAACTATCTGAAACGCCGTCCATCATTGCCTTATAGACATCCTTCATCCCCTCTATGTTCTTCCCAGAAGGAGATGGGTCGTAGTTGACCAGCAACTCATTGCGGTTCGCAAGAGAGCGAGGACGGTTTTCATAAAAGAAAGTTGAGCCAGCATTTAAACTAGCGGTCCGAATTGCATCAAAAGCAAGGCTAGACCCTCGCGTTCCTGCACCGATTTCAGACTTCTGTACCAAACATTGAATGCGTTTCATCGTCTATTTTGGAAGCTTACAAATTTATTAATGTCATTAGACCAAGTCCGTATATTTTTGGCGCCAATTACAGACCGCTCAGATCTTGTCGAAAAGCAACAGTTTCCGTTACGTTCAGTGGGCCATAATTGGCTCGGCCGTTGCCATTGTTGGCGGAATGCTTCTCATCGACTTCGTAAAGCAACGATTCTTTGACCAATCAATACTGCGAGAGGGTGTGATTGTATATGAAGTAAGCTATCCTCAGATTTCTGACGATCATCTTTTGAAGCCTTTTCTTCCGAAAAAAATGGAACTTAAGGTGAGGAGGAATTTAGTTCGATTCGAGACAAAAGCTGGGATTGGCCTCTTTCACACCGGATACATCATGAATACAGATGCCCAAAACCTAACAGGCTTCTTAAAACTTATCAATGTGAAATACGCATCTGAGTTTAATCATGATGCCGTTATTTCAAGTGTACTTGGAGAACCCGCTATGGTGCTCGAAATGGGGAAAGAAACAGCCGCCATGATGGGTTATGACTGCCAGGTAGGAAGCCTCTCGTTTCAAGAGGCAGGTGAGTCGAAGGTTTGTTATACTGAGGACATACGCATACCAGGCTTAAATTGGAATACACCTTACGCAGATTACCCAGGTTTGTTCCTCGAATACGACATCTTCAAAAGTGGGATTCACATGCACCTAAAGATGAAAGAGTTGAGAAAAGAAAATGTGGCAAAACATTTCTTTGAGATCCCCGACGATTATGTCTTTATCGAAAATGAGGAATACAACATCGAGCTTGGCAAGACCTTTAACGCGCTCAACTAGCTGTTCATAATTCTTTTGAAAACTCTCTGAAGCCCAGTGAATAAAGGGCTTCCGATCTTTAATTTTGATTCTGATCAAGACCTGAAATTGCGCTTTGGCGAAGAATCGACTCATTGAAGAAATTATCCTCCAAGAAGAGGATGAAAAAACGGAATCCACGAAGAAGCCTAAGAAGCTAAGAACCAAGCTGAGCCTGCCTAGACCAGCTTTTCTTGACAACGAACGCTTACGGAACATCACAGGTCTGAGCCTCCTTTTGATTGCCGCCTTTTTACTAGTTTCCTTTACTTCCTTTCTATTCACTTGGCAGAACGATCAGGACCTTCTGATGGGCTCTTGGCTCCAACTTTTTGCAAACAGTGAAGTTCAAGTCGACAATTGGCTCGGCAAGTTTGGAGCTATTGCATCGCATGCATTAATCCACAATGGCTTCGGTGTTTCCTCCTTTTTGTTCGTAGTTCTTCTTTTCCTCGTCGGACTTTATGCTGGATTTAAAATCCGATTGGTTTCTATTCTCTCAAGCATGAAGCTTATACTATTCGGCTTGGTATGGATCTCGGTAAGCCTAGCCTACCTTTTCAGCCTTAACCACCTCTACCTTGGAGGTAAGTTCGGCCACTATATCAACAACTGGCTGGAAGCTTCCTTTGGGGGAATCGGTGCAGGAATGGTCATTGTATTCAGTCTCTTCACCTTCGCCATACTTCGGTACAATATTCCATTTTATCGCATTCGAAATTGGGTCAACGGCCTAATGGCGGTAGAAGATGTAAAAGAGGATACAGCAGAAAAAGCTGCTGAGGAAGATTGGTCTCAAGCGGAAGAACTTGTGGCCAACGCCTCGATTTCAGAGCAAGCAGTAGAAGAAGTTTTTGAAGCAGAAACTGAGGAAAAAGCGCCAGTCGCTGAAGAATCAGGAAGTCAAGAACTTGAAATAGATGATACTCCAATAGCTGAAGAGGCGCCGGCAGAGGATTCTATGGAGATTGAAATAAACGCACCTGAGGAAGAAGCAGCAGAGATAAAGGAGGACGCAGAAAATGAGGAGGAAGGTGATGAGAATCTCGAATTGGCGATTAATGTCGTAGGACCCACAGAAAAAGAACTAGATCAAAAGAAAATTGATCAACTTTTAAAAGATCAAGGAGAGTACGACCCAAAACTCGATTTAGCTGGCTTCAAAATGCCTCCCGTAAATCTTTTAGAACCGCACGGAGAAGGCACCGTTCAGGTGAATCGCGAAGAACTTGAGGAGAATAAAACGAAAATCGTAACAACGCTTCGGAATTACAACATTGAAATTTCCAAGATCAAAGCGACCATCGGTCCTACTGTGACTTTATATGAAATTGTACCAGCACCGGGAGTACGAATTTCTAAAATCAAGAACCTGGAAGATGATATTGCCTTGAGCTTATCAGCGTTGGGAATTAGAATTATTGCACCAATTCCTGGAAAAGGAACCATTGATGTTGA
>CAXAIH010000315.1:0-2590 GCA_963968755.1 uncultured Flavobacteriales bacterium | reverse complement strand
AAAAGAGCCTAGCGGTAAAACCACTCGCGAAAAAATCGTCAAGTCATAGTTGAGTTTCCCTACATGGTAGGGATAAAATCAGTTCTACTACTTCTTTTCTTAGGCTTCTAGAAGCTTACGAACTTTGCCTGCTCGTGCTCCCATCCTACTCCATTTTGTGAGAATAGAACGAACAAGGCAAGCCCAATTTTGGTCGCAGTATACTTAGCGAGCGACAGTCCTCCGACAATGAGGATTTCTTGGTTAAAGAGGTGAGTTTTGCTAAAGTGATTTACAGCATTCGAGGAGGCTTGCTCAACGACACCCTAAGCCTGTGGAATCCTGAACCCCATAATTCTTGTGCAGTATCCTTAGGTCGCTTTTCACATGGCGACACATTGATTATAAATCCCTTCTCCTCTTCTGAAAACAACGATACACTTGAAGCTCATGCAGACTATGAATTGAGCTTTTCGCCTTGCGCCACCTCTTATCTTTTGTAGATGATGATACAGTTCGTGGTAATTATGTGATTCCTCGTGATCGCTGCACCAAATACTGGCACTACAACATTCAGTACGATCAATTCCTAGCCGAATACAACAGCTGCAGCGTGGAGATTGGTCCAATTCCAAACGAAACCGAGCTTCAATTGGGCCAAGACATCCAAGTGTACCCTAATCCGTCGCAGGGGGTTGTTCAACTTCACTCTATAATCGGCCATGCATTTCACTATACTGTAATAGACGTTTTAGGACAAGATCGATTACAAGGTGAAAGCATAAACGGATCTTCGCTCGAAATGCGATTACCGGATACTCCTGGAATCTATTGGATTCGTTACGAGGAAGGACTGAAAAACAGCTACCTCAAAGTCGTTCGAGAATAGCAAGTTCGTGAAACTCAACCAAGTCACCATCCCTTCTAGAAATGTCCCGAAATCCATTGAGTTTTACAAACTTCTATGGCTCAAATTAATCGTACAAACGCAGAACAAATACGCTCGATTTTGAGCTTCCCAAAGGTGACTCTACTTTATGTATACATGAAGCTACTCAATTGAATGATAAAGAAGGAGTTATTGTTTATTTTTAAAGCTCAAAATTGGATACAGAATACAGCCGATTACTAGTCTTGGGAATCGAATTCGAACTAGCTCCTACCGATCAAGTTTGGCTTTGGCGTGAAGCTCATTTGCGCGACCCAGATGGAAATAAAATCATCTTGTACACGGCAGGAGAAAATCGGAAAAATCCTCCTTGTAGGCATGTTGCTGATGGTACGTGTAAACGTGACCAATGCCTTCATTAAAGGCTTGATCTTCCACAACCTCATCTTGGTATTCGAATTCCTATTGGTCTTCTTGGATCCTTACATCGAATCCTATTCAGGCGAACAGCCCTTGATGATCTTCCGAGCGAACTTCGTTTTGGCCCTGGTGGTATTTCCTATTCACCAGTACATCCAAGCCTTTGCCGAGAAACATCTGCTTCAGACCTAGTTCTCTACGATTGCGATGAGTGAGTTTGCCTTAAGACCCTCTGTTACCAACTGGGTTTTACCCGAAGGCCAGCTAATTTCAATGCTTTCAATCTCACTTGAGGTCCCTAAACCAATGTACATGGGAGCAACACTTTGAGAAAGGTACCCACTCTTTCCATGATTGTGACGCATGATTGTTCTCTCCTTGGTTCTTAGCTTCACTACTGCACCAAATCCATTTCGGTTGGAAGCAGTCCCTTGTAGTTGAACCTTGACAAAATTCATATCTGCTTTTTGATCGCTCAAGTTACTCATCAACACCATTAGAGCACTGTTGAATTCAGAGGTAACAATGTCTAAGTCTCCGTCTTCATCAAGGTCAAGGAAGACAGAGCTTCTTGTGCCAAGTGCAGCCCACACCTCTTGCTCTCCCCATTTCTCTACAATCGCTGGATTCTCATCTGTATAGTTAAACCACCAGGTCGCTGTTTGATTGTTCTTTCGTGGCTCGAGTCCAAGAATGAATTCGGCATCGGCAAATTTCCCACCTTCATTGATCAGCATGCTGTTCACTGCATAGCGGAATGGATAGTTCATACTCGAAGCGAGGAATACATCTTCCAATCCATCTGCGTTGATATCACCCACGGTCATTCCCCATGGCCAAAGGTTCTCAGCTCCATTTTGAAGAGAAATATCCTCAAACTTCATTGCTCCAGAATTCTTAAAGAAGGCGTTTCCGTAAATCCCATCGGAGTTCACTAAAAACTTAGGTGGGAAATTCACAGGATTCTTCTTCTTTTCGTCCCAATAGGAGAAATCCTGTGCCATGTCGCTGTGCATGTCTGAAATGAAGACGTCTAAATCTTGATCACCATCGATATCTACTAAAGCTGGAGAACCTTCAATAAACCCTAAAATAGTATACGCTAATTCCCGAGAACCATCAGCATCAACAACATAAAGTTTTCCAGAGCTATTACCAAAAACAATCTCCATTCCACCATCATTGTCTACATCACCAATAGCAGGACTAGAACGAACTCTATCGGTTGACTCAAATGGAAAACCATCGAGCTCTTCACCAAAAGAATTGTAGCCGTGGAGCGCTTCATTATCAGATCCAAAA
>CAXAIH010000314.1:0-2606 GCA_963968755.1 uncultured Flavobacteriales bacterium | reverse complement strand
CTTGGACATACACCGTGTCTTGCGCCAACTCAATGGGATTTCGAACAAGCCGCTCTTCCAGCTGATCGTAAGTTAAATTATAGGCTTTTTCAGGAAGTGCTTGAACCAACATCTGACGTGTGAAGAGCAGGGCTTCGGTGAAACTCAGAACCTCCTTGCGTTCTCGAGTAACCGTTAAGTTAGCAGCAACAAGGTCGTAGCTGCCTGCATTGAGAAGACCAATCATGCTGTCGATTCCAGGAATCATTTCAATTTCAAGCTCCGTCCCAAGATGGTCCGCATAGCGTTTCAGCAATTCATATTCAAAACCCATTGGCTGGCCTTTGTAAATGAAATAAGAAGAGTTGCCGTTGTCGATGAGTGCACGCAGCACACCTCGTCCTTGGATTTGTTCCAGCTGATTCGGCTTTGGCTGTTCAATAGGGGCTTGACCCTCCGAACAAGCGAGGAGAAAAACTAGACAGAAGGGGAAGAGATATTTCAATGAAGTGATCGCATCAGTCCGTATAAAACTACGAACATCACGAAGATTCCCAACAAGACTTTCCAAGAGCCTGGATAATACTTACGAGTGGTTTTTCGATCTCCGCGGTAGGCAAAGATCATGAGGAGGACAAAGCCAAGTAAAAAGAAGAGGGCGAAAGCCATCTGTCCGGAGGAGAACTGCATCGATTTTTAAGGTTCTAGTTTCTTTTTAGCTTCAGCCGGTTGTACCACCTGTTGTTGGGCTTGCTGTTGCTGAACCAGTTGGTTGTAGAAGTACTGATTGTATTGCTGATGTTGATTGCTACCGAAGAAAACCAAGTTTCCCAGTAGAGGTTCTGCTTTCTTGAATCCAGCCATTACGTGAAGACGTGTATAATTCTCGTCGAGGACCACGAAGGATGGATAAGACATTTTTGAGTCGAGAAGGGAAGCGGCAAAGGTGTGTGTGCTTCGTTTTCCGCCAGGACTAGGATTGATGAAAGCCATGCCGTTGAACATCAAAGTGTCCTTCATCTCTGCATCGAGTTTCACGGCGTAATACTTCTTGTTCATGTATTCAACCACTGTTGGGTCGATGAAGGAAGAGACATCCATTTTCTTACACCAGCCACACCAATCGGTGTAAACGTCGATGAAGATTTTGCGTTTTTCGACCTTCATTTTCTCCATGGCTTGATCCATGGTGAGCCAGTCGATTTTGGTTTTAGCTTCTTGCGCATGAAGTGAAAAGGAGAAGAGAAGAGTAGCACAATGAAGGAAAAGCTTTTTCATGTGTAAAATTTGAATTCGTAAAGATACCGAAATGTGAAAGTAAAAAGGCGGGATCATCGTCCCGCCCTTTACAATTAACAGCTTTTATGCCAATTACTTGACGCCGTGCATAAGCTTTTGAAGTCGTCCACTCAATACAATAATGATGAGCGCAATGCCCAATAGAACGAGTCCGATTGTACTGAAGACGTTGAGATATTTATCCAATCCTTCTGCGGCAGTAAGTGCAACTCCACTATCGTCGTGCCCACCCGTGAGAGTAGCAATTTTACCACCCACATAATTGGCGATGGCAAAGCTCAAGAACCAAGCACCCATGGCCGTTCCAGCGATATTTTTAGGCGAAAGCTTCGTCACCATCGAAAGCCCGATTGGCGATAAGAATAACTCACCTGTGGTGTGTAAGAGGTACAAGAAGAACAGCGTTAATAAAGGAACTTGGAAAGCTTCGTTCACGAACATCATTCCTACTTTAGTAACCAAGAAACCAAGTGCCAACTGAATGATTCCAAAGGCAAATTTCAATGGGATATTTGGATTCTTACCAATGGCAGAAAGCTTCACCCACATCACGGAGAAAATAGATCCGAAGACAATGATGAAAAATGGATTGAAGAACTGCGTCATTGAAGCGGGCATAAGCCAGCCCATAATCTCACGATCTACGTTTCTGTCGGCAAAAAGTGTGAGCGAAGTTCCTGCTTGTTCAAAGCAAGCCCAGAAGGTGATGTTGATGACCATAAAGATGATCAAGGCAATCATTCGATCCTTCCATACTTTGACTTCTTCTAGCGTATCTGCCTTTCTTCCCGCAGCAATCAACGACCATGAAACATAGGCAAACAGCCCAAGTAGGATGTAATCTAGAATTTGGTTTTGCATCACAAGCACATAACACAGAGGAATGAGCAAAAGCGAGCCTACGGCGATGACTTGAGCCATATTGAGCGGTCCCAAAGTTTTTTTCTTTCCAGCTTCGGTAATGTCCAAACCAGCTGCAGCTGCATAGTTTTTTCTTCCTCCGTAAAAGATGAATAAACCCGTAAGCATACCAAGCCCGGCAAGGCCAAAGCCTTTATCGAAGCCATAGGTTTCACCCACGTAAGCAACAATCGTTGTGGCCAGAAGCGCACCTACATTAATTCCGATGTAGAAAATGGTGAAACCTGAATCTCGTCGAGGATCATTGTCTTGGTAAAGCTTACCCACAATGGTGGAGATGTTCGCTTTGAAATATCCATTACCAATGATGAGTGCCCCCATACCAATCATGAGCATTTGCTCGGTTCCACCAAGAATGATGAACTCTCCAATCGCCATCAAAACGGCACCGAGCATCACGGCAAAGC
>CAXAIH010000313.1:0-2635 GCA_963968755.1 uncultured Flavobacteriales bacterium | reverse complement strand
GGTAGAGCTCCGAGTATTCAACTCTTCTTACAGGATGAACTTCCCTCGTCCATTGGCTCTGATCCTTTCCGATGAAGTAATTGAAATAGTGTTTGGCTGCTTCAAGCCCTTTTGGTTTAACCTGTGGGTTCGCTCCAAGAAATTCGAGCTTGACTGCATGTCGTGCAAGGGAATCTGGACGAACATGATCGTGCTCTGCATGATGTTCCGCAAAGGAAAGATCCATACTGTGATAGGTGATTTGCTTTTGTTCTAGAAAGACTTCGTTGGATCCCATGCCCAATTTGAAGTGCACATTTGGATGATACTGTCCTTGGTTCGGGATAAATTCCAGCTGATTGTACACTGGCATTTCTTCCCCACGAGGCATCTGGCCATAGCTCACAATCGGAGCCAGCAGAACGGCTATAAGAAGCTTGAAATAGCTGTTAAATAGGGGCATAAAGACGAAAGTACTCAATATTTCAGACGGACAAATCCCAAAAGGTTTCCTGCTTTTTAAAGGAAAATTTTTTGACGAGAAAAGTCTATTTTCACCGCTTCTCAAAAGAACTATGGAAGCTCCACTCATTACCGACGATGCCGTTGTATTCGGCATCCTGATGGCCATCCTCGGCTTTGTCTTCTTCACCTCTTCGAAAGAATCAGGTCCATGGAAGCGATTTTACACCTTCATTCCAGCACTCCTCATGTGCTATTTGTTGCCTTCAATTCTGTCCTCAGCGGGTGTAATCGGCGTGCGATGGGAAGAAGTGAATGCAGCGGGTGAAGTTGTGAAAGGTCAAACGGAACTCTACAATATGGCGAAGCTTTATTTACTTCCTACTGCCTTGGTTTTGATGACCCTCAGCATCGACTTGAAGGGAATCTTCAACTTGGGTCCAAAGAGTTTGGGTATGTTCCTTACCGGAACCGTAGGGATCGTGCTGGGTGGTCCCGTAGCCATTCTTATCATTTCGCTCTTCTCGCCAGAAACCGTTGGAGGTGCTGGGCCGGAAGCGGTATGGAAGGGATTGGCAACGCTTGCAGGAAGTTGGATTGGCGGTGGAGCCAACCAAGCGGCCATGCTCGAGATATATGGATACAACCAAGAAAAGTACGGAGCCATGGTGCTCGTCGATATTGTGGTTGCCAACATTTGGATGGCCTTCTTGCTATATGGAGTAGGACGTGCAGCTTCCATCGATAAATGGCTTAAGGCCGATTCATCTGCCATCGATCGTTTGCGCGATACCGTGGAATCCTACACCAAGAGCATTTCTAAAATTCCAAAACTCAGCGACAGTATGGTGATTCTCGGTCTTGGTTTTGCGGCCACGGCAGCCTCACATCTGATTGCCAAAGGTGTGAAGTGGTTGATTGCAAATCACTTTCAAGGTCTTCAAGAATCCGTGTTAAACTCCACCTTCTTCTGGATCGTTGTTATGGCGACAACCATTGGAATTATCATGTCCTTTACCAAACTCCGAAAATGGGAGGGAGCCGGTGCGAGTAGGATTGGGAGCGTATTCATCTACGTTCTTGTCGCTACCATCGGAATGAAGATGGACTTAATGTCGGTGCTCTCACAACCGGGACTCTTGTTGGTAGGTTTAATATGGATGTCTTTTCACGTGGCCTTACTTTTCATCGTCGCGAAATTGATTCGTGCTCCCTTTTTCTTCCTTGCAGTGGGTTCGAAAGCGAATGTTGGTGGTGCGGCTTCTGCGCCCATCATTGCGGCGGCCTTTCATCCTTCTCTGGCTCCAGTTGGTGTACTCTTGGCGGTTCTTGGATATGCATTGGGAACCTACGGCGCTATTTTTTGTGCTCAGTTGATGGAGCTCGTCTCGCCCTAATGGGGTACGTGTGACTTTTACACCTTTATTTCACTTTGCCTTTGCTTACTTTTGATGAGAGAACAAAGGTTGCTACCCCAACCTAAAACCCTGTATGATGAACGAATTAAAGGACGAAGTCTGGAAGACTTTGGACCTCGGAGACTTCAAGAATGGAATCAAATATGAGATTTCAAACTTTGGAAGAATCCGTAGTTACGCCTATGGAAGAAAGGATGCTAAAATCCTAAAAGGCGGACGAGTCCAAGGTTACCCAATGGTTGCCTTCACCAACAAAAAAGGAGATCGAGTATCGCACTACGTACACAAATTAATTGCTTCACATTTCATTCCCAATAAGCGAGAGACGGCACATTTTGTCTTGCATTTGGATTACGACAAGGAGAACAATTTTGTCGATAATTTAAAGTGGGCAAGCAAGCAAGAGAAGGAGGCGCATTTGAACCTCAATCCGAAATTTATTGCTTCGAAGAGCATGGTGAAACACTCCAAACTCTCTGAGGCCGAGGTGCTTACTATTAAAAAGCTTCTTGCCCGCGACGAGGAAAAGAAGTCGCACATCGCACGACGCTACAACATCACCCATACGCAACTCAACCGCATCCGACGTGGTGAGAACTGGGGTCATGTGGTCTTGGATGAAAAGGATATTTGGAAGGATTGATTTTCAGCGAAGCTGAAAATTATTGTGGGAATTAGTCAATTTGTCAAGTTGGGTGATTGATGAAGGATTGATGATGTTCAACGGAGCTTTCAAGCTTTTCCTCTCTTCTTCTCTTTTACAAAGTAGTGTCCTC
>CAXAIH010000312.1:0-2640 GCA_963968755.1 uncultured Flavobacteriales bacterium | reverse complement strand
GATCTGCACATGCCTGAAATGGATGGTTACGAATCCTCGGTTGCCATTCGAAACCTAGCGGACAAGAAGAAACAAAGCATCCCGATTATCGCGCTTACGGCCGATGCTTTTGTGGAAGTGAAGGAAAGAATTCTTGAAGCGAAGATGAACGATTTTGTCTCCAAGCCTTTTGTGCCTGCTGAGCTTCAGAAGACACTTATTAAGAACATGTCGGCCTAGCGGTCGGCCTTGATTCCTTTAAAATTCTCCTTGTAGGGAATTCGTTCGGATACAAGTCTAATTATCGGTGAGCGCATTCGTCTTGAAGCACAAAATAATGAACTGGTCAGCTATACGTGGACGCCAAACTCAAAAATGGATTGTGATGAATGTCCAAGTCCTCAAGTTCAACCTCTGGATTCGACAAAATATTGCGTTGAGATCAGCGATGAATACGGCCGCTTTGAAGTTGAGAAATGTGTCCTCATTACTATCGAGAAGAAGTACTCATTGAACCTTCCTCAATCCTTTAGTCCGAATGAAGATGGGGACCACGAACGAATTTATGTGAAGGGTTGGGGGATAGAAGAACTTCTTGAATGGAGAATTTACAATCGATGGGGACAACAAGTGTATGAAAGCAACGACCTAGAAGCTGGTTGGGTCGGCACTTATAAGGGAGAGCCCCAAAACATGGATACCTATGCCTACTTCGTAAGAGCTTTAAACTTTGATGGAGAAGAAATGATCCTCGAAGGTTTCATTAGCCTTATTCGTTAGGATTATTCAAGCATTTTACCACCTTTGTAACCATGGATTTTAGGGGGATTCACCAAGAATATAAGTTACCAACTTTCAACCGGCGTTTCATTCCACCGGAACAATTCGAAGAACAAATTGTCTCTTTCGGCCTTAAAGGTTTAGAAATTGGAAGATCCGTAGAAGATCGTCCGATCCGAGTATTTCGATTTGGCGCAGGGCCTACCAAAGTCATTTTGTGGTCTCAAATGCATGGAAATGAGTCTACTGGTACGCGTGTTTTCCTAGACATATTTAACTTCTTCATCAACGACCGAGAACGACAGAAAGAACTCATCTCTAATTTGAGCTTATACTTCATCCCAATGTTGAACCCTGATGGGGCTGAGATCTACAAGCGGGCTAATGCCAAGGGGGTTGACTTGAACCGTGACTTTTTGAAACCGAAGAGTCCGGAAATGAAAGCTTTCATCAAGTACATCGAACAGATTAAGCCAGACTGGGCATTTAATATGCACGACCAGCGCAACATTTTTAATGTGGCCGGTGGTTTTAAGCCAGCTACCATATCACTCTTGGCTCCTGCTGTAGATGAGAAGCGCAGTATGACACCTGAGCGCAAGGATGCTATGAAATTGGCCGGTGTTATGTTCGAGGAACTCCAAAAGGATTACCCAGAATACCTAAGCCGTTTTACCGATGACTTTTATCCCTTAGCTTCTGGCGACAACCTGCAAGCGCAAGGAGTGCGGACGGTAACCGTAGAAAGTGGAGGTTTCCCGAACGATCCAATGCGAGAGGTGGGACGCGTTACCACCTTTGTGAGCCTATTGCGCGCTCTTCAAGTTCTCGATTCAGGAGAGTTGGAAGAACGAGATACGAGTCTTTACGAAAGCATTCCTTTAGCCGAAATGAAGTTGTGCGATATCCTTATGTGGACAGAGGACAAGAGCTACTGCTATGCATTTGCAGAAGATCGTTACATGGATAATGGACAGCTCAAAGTCGAATTTGAACTGGTTGATCAGGGTGAATTAAAAGACATTCGTGGGTACAGAGAATTCGTCGCTATTGAGCCCATTGACTTTAAAAACGGTATTCATCTGAACATGGATGACATTTCGGATGTTTCTGATTTAATTATCGACCGAGGTGTAAATGCAGCAGAAAAAGCCAATCAATCCAATTGATCCCGAAAAGATCACTGAAAACCCCTCGACCTTGCCTTATGCGCATTCGGTTGGTGGAGTTCCAATAAAGCCATTAGATCAAGGCCGAACAAAGGGCAGGGCTATGATGGCCATGTACGAGCAGACTGATCGTCAGCTTGGCCAGATTCATAAACAGATTCAACTTCTTGCAGAACAGGCGAAGGCAATTCATGAGAGAAAGGAGCTTTCTGAAAAGATTTATGAAGCTGAAATTCCGTTTAAGCCGCTGATGGGGGAGACCTATCACCTGTATAACAACGACGGTAAATACCTACTATCTCTGATCGGGCCTTATGAATGGGGTGATAAGCAACCCTATGAGTTTCTAAACAGCCTGCAACTGCTTGCCGACCACACTTGGCAGGTGATTGACGAAGAAATGTGACGTTCAAGGCTAGTTGAGCATTTCTTGTAACACCAGCTTTATTCTCTGCGTATTGTGGGCATCTACGATTTAAATGAATACCGCCCTCATCATGTATAGTTTAGGAGACTTTTTCCTGATTTACCTCGCCCGAATCTTAAGAGCCTCCTTTAACGCTTCAGCACCGACTGCAAAAAATAATGCGGAGCGCGTCTACCGAATTCGGTCTTACAAAATGCAAAAAGCGATTCTGGCTTCTTTGGAAGATGCCAAATTTGAGCTGTCCAATGTGAACCGCGTCGGCGAAATATTCGTCATCTAAATCAT
>CAXAIH010000311.1:0-2644 GCA_963968755.1 uncultured Flavobacteriales bacterium | reverse complement strand
CTTTTCGGCTCAATCCGATAAAACACTTGAGAGGAATTCGTAAGAATGTTTTATCTATTTAGGCTGACCACCATTTTTATTTGCCTTTACACTTGAGTTTCAAGCACAAGAGGCCTTGGATAGGTCAATGACTTACTTTAAGTCTACCTTTCCAAGAGTCATGAGATCTGCGAATAGAGCATTTGTTGATTGAATCAACGTAGGATTCTGCCCTATGAACTTCGTTGCTTCTTTTGTAGGTTTTTAAAGTGTTCATCAAGTTCCTCTGTTCCATTCATCAAATCCTTTTATTTTAGATATCTATCTACGAAAACCACTACGAAATGAGTCTATTCACATTCGGAAATTCGCCGATAAAAGTCAGAAAGATCAATTCTGCGAGTCAATTATGATATTCCTTCTTTGACCAAGAATGACAATCAAGCTTTGGATATCCTTATCAAGGTTCTCAATCGACAAATTCTTAGGTATCACATGAAGATCCTAAAGGATTTAAAAAAGAATGGGATGGCTTCATTCACAAACAACAAAGAGCATAAGATCAAGGCTTCAATCGAGATACTGAGCTATTTCTGGGCAGTTAGTAACATTTATATGTCAAAGCATAATGTACCTAAGGCCCTTGGCAATGCGCTATACATCTGTATTGCTGAGTCCATTGCTCCTTATTCTAACTATATCCCAATCCACTTTTCTGACATAGATGATGTTCTGAATTCGAGAACCGAAACCTATTTCGAGTATTTCAAAAGGATTCGAGAAGGAGACAATTTTAAGTCCGTTATGGATGACTTCAATACAATGATGGTCGTAGATCCATTATGCGAGATTGATCCTACCCAGTTCAACGTTCAATCCATAATGAGGCATGGAATCATGGGAAGTACGGTTTTTACAACCTGGTATACTGGCTTAATGCTAGAAGAAGAGAAGGCAATTAACGAACTGTTCAGTAACATTTACTCGAACTAATCTCTTGTTAAATTGATTTTTAATCGAGCAAGCTCGGCTTCGCTCATAAAAAAAGCCTCACCGACTTCGTCGGGAGGCTTTAGGTTCGGTGAACGCGGCAGGATTCGAACCTGCGACCGTCTGCTTAGAAGGCAGATGCTCTATCCAGCTGAGCTACGCGTCCAAGAAGCCGCGAAGATATAAATAGCTGCTCGAGAGAAGGGCAACACAATTGATAAAATTCGCGCGAGCTGAACGGCGTTCTAGAAGAACTATTCTGAGCCTAGACTAAGGTGATATCGTGTCTAAAAAATTCTATTTTTGAGTTGAACCTCAACCTGCATAGCCCTAGATGCTCACCAAAAGAGCTCAGCGTATACTGACCGGCATTGTCCTGGGTACTCTTGTGTACATCACACTCATCTTTTTCCTATTGGAATATGAGAGTGGGGCGGAAGGCTCAAACATTAACTCCCTCTTCGATGCATTGTGGTGGACAGTCGTTACACTGACTACCGTTGGCTATGGTGATACCTACCCAGTTACAGATGTGGGAAGGATGATTGGCTTCGTTTTCGTGTTTGGGAGTTTTAGTATTTTTGGGTTTCTCATCGGTAGAATCACCAATATGCTTTCTGACATCAGTGAACACAAGAAGCTTGGATACGAAGGAACCAAGTTTCGCAACCACGCTGTAATTATAGGATGGAGTTCCGGCGGACATTCAGTTGTTGAACAATTGATCGGAGTTAATAAGCGATGTGCGGTCATTACCGATAATCGTAGCGACATTGATTTGATCAACGAGACCTACGACAAGAAACACGTCTATACCCTCTTTGCGGATTACAACAATTTCGACATTTTCAAGAAGGCTAATATTGGGCAGTCGGCAATTGTGTACGTGAACTTGCCAGATGATACCATGAAGTTGGTGCACATCCTGAACCTCAAAAAGCACTTCATGAACATACGCTTTGTTGTAACCCTCGACAATGCGGACCTCAAAAGCACTTTTCACAGTGCTGGCGTAGCACATGCCGTTTCTAAAAACGAAATTTCTTCTAAGCTTTTGGCGAGTTACATCTTCGAACCAGACGTTGCGAAGTACAGCGAAGATATCTTGTCGTTTGCCGAAAATGATATCGACTACGACATAAAAGAGTATAGGATTGTCCCGGAAAACCCTTTGGCGGGCAGAACGTACAACGATGTCTTCTATGAAGTCAAACGAGAATACAATGCTGTCCTCATCGGAATTAGTAAAATAACTGAGCACGGACGCGAATTGCTGAAGAATCCAAAAGAAGACGTCACCATTAATGTTGGCGATTTCTTGATAGTGATCATGAATGGTGAATCAACACGGAAGATGAAAAATATTTTCCAAGTGGAGGAGGGTGGATATTAATAGCTAAGAATGGGTCTTGTCATACCAATTGTTCTCGTTGCCATTTGCTCCTTGGTTATTTGGCGCGCGGTAGACGGCTTTTCGGTTGCATCGGAATATCTGGGACGAAATCTTTCGGATGGTGTGCGTGGGGCAACCATCAATGCCATAGCGAGTTCTATGCCGGAGCTCTTTACTTCCATTTTCTTTCTTTTTTATCTGAGCGATGTAGACGGTTTTTCAGGAGGAATAGGTACTACAGCCGGCTCGGCGATATTTAACGGCCAAATTATTCCTGCACTT
>CAXAIH010000310.1:0-2650 GCA_963968755.1 uncultured Flavobacteriales bacterium | reverse complement strand
CCCTAATTGACTTGAGCACATTGCCCCTTTGGAGTCAACTCCTAATCTTCTTTATAGTTACCGACTTCATTCAGTGGTTCACCCACATCCTACTGCACCGCATTACTATTCTATGGCGATTCCACAAAGTTCATCACTCTGTCGAAGAAATGGGCTTTGCTGCACATCTTCGGTATCATTGGATGGAAAACATCTTCTATACACCTATGAAGTACATAGCCGTTATGTTAATTGGAGGCTTCACTCCTGAGATGGCATTTATCGTATTCTATTTCTCTATTGCTGTTGGCCACCTAAACCACGCCAATGTGAAAATCACTTACGGTCCTTTAAAGTACCTTCTAAACAATCCAGTGATGCATTTATGGCATCATGCCTACAACATGCCTGAAGGGCGAGCAAACGGAATGAACTATGGGATTTCTCTGAGCCTTTGGGATTACCTCTTCCGCACGAATTACATCCCTAATGAGAAAGAGGATTTGAAGCTCGGATTTCCTGGAGTGGAGAAATTCCCACAGGATTTCAGGACTCAATTGATCTATGGTTTTCGCTCTAAAGATTGATCAGATGATTTGCCTTTGAATCTGAGCCCTATGTTCATCAATAAGGCTTCTGAAGTCCAACTCCCCGGCCCTAGATTTTAGATGCTCATCGAGGACCCAAGCACGAGTAACTCGCTTCTCAGGAGATTTCACATTACCAACCCAATGAATGAGTGAACGTTGCTTACCTTTTGTGAGTCCATGGAAAATTTTCGAAAACACCGGGTCTTGTTCCCAAAACTCATAAAGCACCTCAGGAACAGGAAGCCCTTACTCACTTTCATCTTTTTCTAGAAAAACTTCTATTCTCTGCCCTTCGCGCAGTTTAAATTAACAGTTGCACCCTGAACTTTGGGTAAAACTCAGCTATGCTCATAAAAGTTCGAAAGATGAATTGGTACTCGTATACAACTCAGACACCCAAGTTGGGATGGCTTGCTACCGACACGCTCTTGAATTAGGCTTTCGTGTAAAATAAATAGACCTAAGAGACAGACATATTACCGGAACTCAATGGTTTGAATTGGCCGGTATTTTAAAGCGTCCGATTACGGAATGTCTTGACGCTGAATCTGAAGAAGGTCAGGAGTTACTGAAGGGCTCCGAAGATTTTACTGAAATGGATTGGATGAAGATACTGGATCACAACCCACATCTACTTGCTCGTCCAATTGCCATCCGCGGAGAAAAAGCAATCTTATACCATAGCCCTTCCGAAATTTTGAAGCTTTAATAGGTCAAAATAATCTGTCCTTTCGTCGTGATTGGACCTTTTAGGTGTTCGTTGAATCGAGCACCCCTACAGGCAAATTCCGCTTTGGTATAAAGGTATTCATTTGTGGTGGTTGAACCTACGCCTCCTGCAACCGATTTGGTCACATTCCCGTAGCGGTCTACTTCTACATCAACCACTACAATACCCCGATTCTCGGTAGCATTAGAGATTTTAGGAGCGCGAATCATCTCTCGATCTTTGATAAGGTAGCGCACTAAGAACTCACCTGCCCGTATACTTCTCTCCTCTATGCTCGGGTCAAAAGATCCATCGTAAGGCACATACTCATCGAAGAAGATGCTTGAGATTTCCCTGAGGTGAATCTTATTGATCTGTCTATTGATAGCAAATTGCAGTTGATCCTCGCTAATCTCCATCACAACTCCTTTAAGCTTTTCCCCGCTCTTCAGAACTACTGTATGTTGTGCGAAAACTTTCGTTCCAGCAAACAAAGCAAACACCATTAACCAACGCATAATTTTCATTTCTTCAAAGGAAGAACATGCCCGTTGCTCAATTTCGCCTTTGTGTTCGAATTATGAACGAATAGATGTGAAGTAGAAGCCATGCTAGTTGCTCCGGCTTTAGCATATTTGCAGCATAAAGATTTCCTGTGCTTCTATATCGGCTTCTTTGGTTCTCATTGAAATTTGTCTTCCGAGCGTTCTTTAAACGCATCTACTTTTCAAATCAAGATAGATTGGCTTCCAACAAGCCAGTGATTCTGGCCACAAACCATCCGAACTCATTCATTGACTCCGTATTGTTACCGGTCTTTCTCCTAAGACATCAATACTACCTTGCCCGAGGAGATGTTTTCAGCCATAAGATGGTTGCACGCATTTTATCGTGGTTGAATATGATTCCAATTTTCAGGAAACGTGACTCTGCGAACAATTCAGAAAAGAACAACGAGACATTTGATCGTGTAGCGAGCTTGCTGAACAAGAACGAAATGATTCTGATTTTTTCAGAAGGTATTTGCGTAGTTGAAAAACGAATGCGTCCGCTCATGAAAGGTACGGCGCGCATGGCCTTTCACGCTGCAGAAAAGTACGGTTGGGATCGAGGAATCCAAATTCAGCCTGCCGGCGTGAACTATACGCACATGCAAGACATTCGTGGTGAGGTGATGTACAACTTCGGCGTCCCGATGGAAGTTTCCGACTATGAAGCAAGCTACAAGGAAAACCCTAACAAGGCAATTCTTGAACTAACAGAGGAGCTCTCAAAGCGAATGCTCAATGAAATCATTCATGTGGACGTAGAGAACGATGCGCTTTTTGAGCAAATCGTTTATATGTTGAGGAATGACATGGAAAAGAAGAAC
>CAXAIH010000309.1:0-2653 GCA_963968755.1 uncultured Flavobacteriales bacterium | reverse complement strand
TCTTATCTTAGCTCCAGCAATGGGTGGTGTAATTATAGGTTATGAAATAGGTAGACTTTTAAAAAAAGAAACAATTTTTTGTGAGAGAGTAAATGGTAAATTTACTATTAGAAGAGGTTTCCACATAAAAAAAGATGCAAAGGTAATTATTATTGAAGACGTTATTACCACAGGTAAATCAAGTTTGGAGTGTGTAAAGGCTACGAGTCGCTTCTTGCGAAAAAGCAATGTGCGGTAATCATGACCAGAAAGGATGGACTGTGGTTGGGTTTGGCGCTAGATCCAGATGGGAAGTACCTAAGTTTGAAGGATGCAAAAGTCTTGAGGGTAAACGAAAAGATCAAATGGGTAGTTCAAATTCAAGAAGAATCAGTTTTGAACGTGGATGCAAAAGCCCACTGGAAACTAACCGTGGACCGCTTTTCCTAGACTTGACTTCTTGTTCTTACCGTACTTAAGGAACAATTGCGACAACCAAGCTGCATTGATTACCGCCCAACCTATGGCAATGCCAGAGAGGAGCATCGCGTTGTTTTCGTTTTGAAATACAAATGGCAACACAGCTGCAATTCCTATGAGACGAACGTACTCGAGTAAATAGCCACCCACTTTTCGGTTGATCATTCTTCCATGGGTGAATATTCCGAACATGATCAATAAGGCTAGGCTAATAATTCTTGGGTCGCTGAATAGGCCTGCCATGGTAGGGTTTTCAAAGCTCTTCTTCAAAAAAAACATACTGGCGAACAATCCAACCGTGGTGATCGTATTGATGAATACATAGAATCCGTAGTCCGTCGGAAGCTCTATGCGGTGGTGAAGTCGGCTTCCCTCTTCATCGGTCCGATACTTTGTTGGCAAAAACTCTACATCATCAGGAGTATAGTTAGGACCTTTCAAGAAGACACGGAATTTGTCGCCCCATTTTTCCGTACGTCGAGCTCGAATAAAAAGGTCCTTCCAATAGAACAGCACAGCATCATATGCATTGCCACTCTCAAAGCCAGTAGTGATTCCATATTGAGGTTCTTCCTCTTCTGCTACGAAAGTGCCGTGGAGTTTATCCCAAAAGATGAATACGTGACCGTAGTTGTGATCCATATACTTCTCATTTCTTGCGTGATGCACACGGTGATGAGAAGGAGTCACAAAGATTTTCTCGATGAAACCGAGCTTCTTGACAAGGCGAGAATGGGTAACGAATTGGAAGAGCCCGATGAACATAGTGACAGAAATCGTAAAGACTGGCGTGAATCCGAGAATCGGCATCCAAATGAAGAAGAAAGATCGGTTGATTACAGCCACTAAAGACACTCGGAACACAGTCGTTAAATTCAGTTCTTCACTCTGATGATGTACTATGTGTGAGGCCCACAAGAAGTTGATTTCATGGCTTAAGCGGTGGTGCCAGTAAGCAAGCCAGTCTCCAAAGAGTAAGGCCACAAGCCAAGTGAGAGGGTTTTGAGCGATGTGCCAGAGGCTGACGTTGTCGTAGAGCCAGACAAATACAAAGTACATGAACACGACCCAGAAGAAGTCGAACAGACGCTCGAGAATTCCGCAGCACATATTGACTAAGGTGTCGGAAAGAGTATAGACTTCTACCTTTTTGTACTTGGCAACCAAGTATTCAACCAGAACGGCTAGAAGAAGAATTGGAATGATGAATGCGATGTACTGAACTCCACCCATGAGCTTCGATTTTGAGATGCAAATTTACAAGGAGAAGGCGTAAAGAAAACAACCTTCGTCAATTTTATGAACAAGCGGCTTGCGATAGGGTTCACTCCCGATATTCAACCACCATTTTACATCCACGGTACATCAAATAAATGTAGACAGCAGATAGGAGGTGAGAGATGTCGTGGTAGTTGAACCAGCGATTGACACTAATCTCATTGTTGTACAATATGGCCGGGACAAGCGCAAAAAGGATGGCTGCAATAATGCCTTTGCTCTGTGGGTTAATCTTTTTCAGAATTGAATAAATCGCCAAGGGTGTTACCAAGAACATGACGGAAACTGTTGTGCTCAACTGTGCAACTTCAAATGTTCGCGTTTCTTCACGAGTGAGAAGGAACCAATAAACTAGAATTTGAACTAAGAAGGTCCAACGAAAGAGTTTGAACCAGAAGGTTTTGATCTTGTCTTTAAGAACATACAAACTACCCATTTGTAGGTTGTAGAAGGCAATAGATGTGATTGTCCAGCCAATGGATTTGTAGGCAAAGCTCAAGTAAGCTTGTGCCCCGTGCCCAATGATTCCAGCGCAAGTCATGCCAAGGCCCATGAAAAAGAAATAATTCCGAAAGAAGGGATGAGAGGGATGTCCTTTTGGAACTTTCTTGAGGAACTGATAGAACGCCCAAAAGCCAACCATGGCAAATACCAAGTCGGTTGCGCTCGTAATGGGTTCACGCCACTCAATGTTTCCTATAAACAAGGAAGGATTTAAAATATCCTCATTCATGCCCGCAAATATGATAATCTATCCGATTGGAGTCAAATCTTTCAGGATGTGCGGTAGCCAAAGGGGTACTTCTTTCAAATATTCTTCAAACTCGGTACCGAACCTCTTTTTCAATCCTGGTTCTTCAGCGTATTTGAAGTAGAAGGTGTTATGCAAAGAGCAAAGGCAGAAAACCAAAACGGT
>CAXAIH010000308.1:0-2656 GCA_963968755.1 uncultured Flavobacteriales bacterium | reverse complement strand
CAAATGGTCCCAACTGGCTTTTCCACCGACCCTCCTCCAGGACCAGCAATTCCAGAAACTGAAACAGCATAATCTGTTTTCAAAATCTCCCTTAAGCCAAGCACCATTTCTTCAACCACTTCTTGACTCACGGCGCCGAACTCATCGATGGAGCTTTTCTGAACGCCCAAAACATCAACTTTAGCTTGATTGTCGTACGAGACAATCGAACCTTTGAAAAAACTTGAGGCTCCTTCGAAAGAGGTGAGTCGGTGGGCAATAAATCCGCCCGTGCAACTTTCGGCTGAAGCCAAAGTAAGTTCCTGTTCTTTGAATAATTCTCCTACCGCCTCAGCTAAATCTGTCTCTTCTTCCCCGAAAATTATTTCAGGAATTAGGCGGTATAGTTTCTCGACCTCATCTTCGAGGTTTCCCTCCAGAAGGTCGCGATTTTCACCGCGAGAACTTAATCGCAGACGCACACGTCCAGAGGAAGGCAGGTAGGCAAGTTTGATGTTTTTGTGAACCAATTCATCTTCCCAAGAACCTATGATTCCCATAATCTCACTCTCTCCCATGCCTACGGTAAGAATTGTTCTATGGAGGTTGAACTGCAAGTCGAAATGACTCTTTAGACGCGGAAGCACTTCTTCCTCCATCAGACCTTTCATCTCTATTGGAACACCTGGCAAGGAAATGATCACTTTTCCTTCGGCCGTTTCAAACCACATGCCTGGAGCTGTTCCATTGCTGTTCATCAAAACAGTACAATTTTCTGGTACTGAAGACTGGCTGTTGCTCACTTCAGGAACTTCCTTCCCATAACGAGCGAATATTTCCTTCACCCTAGCTTTGACCTCAGGCACTTCTTTAAAACCAACACCGAAATACTCGGCTAAGGTGATTTTGGTAATATCATCCTTAGTAGGCCCTAGTCCGCCTGTGAGAATTACACAATCTGCCGTTTGCAAGGCTAGGTCAAGGTTCAAGCGGATGTCGTCCGTGCCATCTGAAATAGAGAGCATACGTTTCACCTCGAAACCAAGCTCATCCAAAGTACTGGCCAAGAATTGAGAATTTGTGTCGGTTATTTGCCCGATTAGGATTTCGTCGCCGATGGTTATTATTTGTGCACGCATCTTGCAAATGAACCAAATTTCAAGACAATTAAAAACGAACGAAATTGAGCTATTTGGCAACTTTTGACACCTGAGCTTTTATGTGATACAACTAAGAACTACCCTACTTGCGTTTCTATTGATTCTCGGCTCTTTCTCGACGAAAGAACTGAGTGCTCAACGCTATGAGCGAGGGTTGGAATCCTTTCACGAAAGAAATTACAAAAAGGCTAAGAAGCATCGTTCCTCTGCCTTCTGGAAGAATAACAATTATGCAGCTGCCTACTATTTAGGTGAAATTCACCGAAAGCATTTCGACTTCAAGAAAGCACTCGAATGGCATCGTGTAGCTCTTGACAACAAGGTACAGATTTCGTTTTGGGGCTATTGTTTGACCTTAATGCAAGCTGATCGCCTTCAAGATGCCAAACGTTTTGCAAAACAGAAACTCCTTCTGAACCCAAACGACAAAGACTTACCTATCATCATTGCTGCATGTGAACGGCTCGAGCGAAATGTTCCTACGGAGGATAGTGTTCGATTTCTCAACTCCAATCATGCCAATCAATTCTTCCATCACAAGAGCTTCAAAGAGCACTCCGACAACGAAATATATCACCTTCAGAAACCTAAGTGCATCTTCAGCAGCATCTATCACGACGCGATGGACTCGAGTATTGTTCGACAGAACCAAAAGAGTTTGGTGCTGTAGGCACTCTAAAAGGTTTCGGCACGAAGCTCAAAGTAGACCCGATGTCCTATTACATCCTAGATGACGGAGCAGACGTGAGCTATCTGGTGTAATCTGATTTCTTGAAAGAACACGACCACGACAATCATTACAATGGCGTAGAGAACTACTATGTAGAAGTGAATGAAGGGGGAATCACAAACATCGAGGGTTCTAAGATTTTTAAGAACGATCGTGCAATTAAGTATCCGAGCATCTCTCCAGATGGCAACACCATCATTTTCTCTACCAATAATCTAGGAGATAGCTATGGTGGATATGACTTGTATAAATCTGTGTATCGATTTTCCAATTGGACAAATCCTGAAAACCTAGGTCCCAAGGTGAATACTGCAGGTGACGAGATATACCACTTCATTTCAAGGGATGGGAAGCTTTATTTCAGCAGCGATGGACTAGGTGCCTTTGGCGACCAGGATGTATTTGTTACAAGTGGTGATAGTTATATGAGCATTGATCCGAAACCCTTAGACGCTCCAGTTAAAAGTCAATTTGATGATTTTGGGTATCTGATCAACAGTTTGAGTGGAGTGGGAATGTTTCTTTCCAATAGAGCTCAGAAGTCACATTCTTATGAATTCTTCTTCCAGAAAATCTACTCCGACTGTGGAGCCGAAAGTGTTTTTGACAGCGCACCAAGCCGCGTTGACTGCAATGATGAGCGCTACTGTGTAAAACTTGAGGTATTGAATGTGGCGGACCTAGGAGATGTTAAGCTCGACTATGAATGGGAAATGGGTGACGGAAATGTTTTGAAAGGCCCTCAAACGAAGTACTGCTGAGAGAAAGCTGGAATCTCTAAAGGAAG
>CAXAIH010000307.1:0-2671 GCA_963968755.1 uncultured Flavobacteriales bacterium | reverse complement strand
CGGAAGTCACCAGTATGCAGTCCTTTGTAGATGAAGGAAGTAAGGTAGAAATTATTAAAATTGAAGGCTATAAAATCGTCGTTAAACTCATTGAATCGTAAAATATGGAACTCGCAATCTTTCTAGCTCCTAGTCTTGGAGTACTCATCGCCATCGGAGTGGCAGTAGTTATTGGTCTTTACATCTTGTTCTACTTCGTTCCGGTTGGATTGTGGTTTTCAGCCTTGCTTTCGAACGTGCGTGTTTCCTTAGTACAACTCGTTTTTATGCGTTGGAGAAAGGTGCCGCCTGCCATCATTGTAAAGGCTATGATCAATTCAACCAAAGCTGGGCTTTCGCTTACGCGCGATGAATTAGAAGCGCATTTCTTGGCCGGGGGAAATGTAATTAACGTGGTAAACGCTCTGATCTCAGCTGACAAAGCAAACATTCCACTCGATTTCAATATGGCTACCGCCATAGACCTAGCTGGTCGTGATGTGTTTGAGGCGGTGCAGATGTCGGTAAATCCAAAAGTGATCGACACGCCACCCGTTACGGCTGTAGCTAAGGACGGTATCCAATTGATTGCAAAAGCACGTGTTACAGTTCGTGCGAACATCAAACAACTTGTTGGTGGTGCTGGTGAAGACACTGTTCTTGCTCGTGTTGGGGAAGGGGTTGTCTCTTCCATTGGTTCAGCAGATTCACACAAAGCGGTTTTGGAAAATCCAGATTCCATTTCAAAAGTGGTTCTTGGAAGAGGCTTAGATTCTGGAACTGCCTTCGAGATTTTATCGATTGATATCGCTGATGTGGATATCGGACGAAACATTGGTGCGGTGCTTCAAATTGATCAGGCTGAAGCCGACAAGAACATTGCTCAGGCGAAAGCAGAAGAGCGACGGGCTATGGCGGTTGCTTTAGAGCAAGAAATGATTGCTAAAGCACAGGAAATGAAGGCTAAGGTGATCGAAGCCGAGGCGGAAGTGCCTTTAGCAATGGCCGAGTCTTTTAGAAGTGGAAACCTTGGAATAATGGATTATTACAAGATGAAAAACATCGAGGCCGATACCGGCATGAGAGATTCTATTTCAAAGCCTCAGGGCCAAGGGGATACTACCACTGCTCCAGACGCGAAGGATTGATTTTAGAAAGCTCAATCACTTCATGAAATCGATCAAGGCGCTAACACTTCTTGCCCTTCTATTTATTTCATGCGAATCTTCCTTCGACACTGACGACCGCAATCGCATTATGGCGAGCTTGGCTGCTCAGGTGGAATCATGGAATAGCGGTGATATCGATGGTTTTATGAAAGCTTATTTAAACAACGATTCACTCATGTTTATTGGAAGCGGCGGATTGAATTATGGTTATAAGACCACCCTTGAGAATTACAAGAAGGCTTATTCAAATCAGGAAAAAATGGGACAGCTCAGTTTTGAGATTTTCCACCTCAAACCTTTGAATAGCGACAATGCTCTGGTAATAGGAGCTTGGCGACTTGATCGAACTTCTGATACGCTCGGAGGTGCGTTCAGTTTGAATTGGCAACGAATTGATGGGGATTGGATAATCATTGCAGATCACTCGAGCTCAGACTAAACTCAGATTTCATGCAAGAGAAGTGCCTCGCGATGCCGATGCTCAATGAGGACTTTAAAAACTCAATATCTGGGTTTTAGGAAAGCTCAAGTGCCTTGTCAACAGCGGAAACAGCTAGCTTGAAATTGCCCATGCAATAATGAGCGTATGCAGCAGCGAGGTAGGTCCCATAATCTTCCGAGTTGATGACATGCATTCGCTCGATACCCGCCAGGGACTCTTTGTAATTCCGTGCTCTCAAGTTTCTTTCAATACGCTCCTCAATAATCAGGGTAAGACTGTCAGCATCTTTTACGGTTTTAATCTGAAAAGCTAGATGGTCAATCTGATGAAAGTTGGCTTCGCTGGTATCTTGTGGGTAAAGATCGATGTACAACTTTTCCGCTTCGTAGAAGAAATTGTCGCAGGACTTGAGCATGTGCTCAATGCTTGCTAAAGAGAAGTGATAAGGTGCATTCCGACCTGAATATTCGCTAACGAACTTTTGTATGTCTTCGCGATGCTCCGCTTCATAAGTCTCGAGGCACTCACTTACCTTAAGGTCTAAACTACCTATTTCTATGGCGTTCTAGCAGCTGCAGATATTGCTGCTCGCGTGTTCAATGTCAAATTTCTGCTCCGAGCAAGAGTGTAAAAATGCAAGACGGCTAAGGAGAACCGCTGTTTTTATGAGAGAGGCCGTAGGCATTTTTCTGAAAGGCTAAAAGTAAATTTTTTCTTAGCTGTAGGTCAATTCTTCCGGCTCACATTCCTAGAATTTTGTGGCGAATTGTACCGTTCGAGACGGTATCTATATTCAGATGCACATTAAACTTTGCTTTCTGTACTTTTGTGCATACTTAAAGTCAATATGATGAAACGAATATTACTCTGGGCACTGAGATAAGCGCCCATGTTATGACGATGGGTGTGACTAATGGATCGCTTGCGGCTTCCATTGAAGGCACCTCGATCGCTGTAACAGGCACGAGTGACCTCAATGCTGATGCGGCGAGTTTCGCCACTGCGGTCAATGCCAACGTGTCGCTTTTGGCTATGGGAATAAAAGCGGTGGCCGCTAGCGATAGCACTGGTCAGGTGAGCC
>CAXAIH010000306.1:0-2681 GCA_963968755.1 uncultured Flavobacteriales bacterium | reverse complement strand
CGTGTTGTTCATGCACGTCTTCATTTTCAAAGAGAGAGCGGCGCATGCATCGAAGTACTTTGTTTAGATCCAATCGAACCTCTTGAGGTAACCGAGGCTTTTTCTCGAAAGAAAAGCACAAGCTGGAATGCGATGGTTGGAAATGGGAAGCGCTGGAAAGCAGGCGAGCTGATTCGCTGTGCTATCACAGCGCAAGACTTGTCATATGAGCTGAAGGCCGAGCTACTTTCGAAAAGTCAGGATACCTATATCGTTCGCTTTACATGGGATGCTGATCTCAGTTTTGCGGGAGTGCTAGAACAAGCGGGTACCTTGCCCATTCCTCCCTATTTAAACCGGGAAAGTGAGAAGGAAGACGAAGAGCGCTACCAAACTGTCTATGCCGAGGCGGATGGCTCCGTAGCAGCGCCAACAGCAGGCTTGCACTTCACCAAGAAGGTCTTCGACGATCTAGCCATTAGAAAGGTGAAGCCCTTGTTTGTAACACTTCACGTCGGAGCAGGAACCTTCAAGCCAGTTAAGTCGGAAACTATGGAAGGTCATGAGATGCACCAAGAGCGCATCTTGCTTTCTAAGAATGCCATTGAACAGATGCGTGACAGCTGCAAGCACCATCGCATTGTAGCTGTTGGAACTACTTCTTTGCGCACGATTGAAAGTATTTACTGGTTTGGGGTGAAGTTATTGGCAGAGGAGGAGATGACTGCCTTTTTCGTCGGACAATGGGATCCTTATGAGCTTCCTGCTGAAGGAGTAGAGGCTTCGGTCGCTTTGGACGCTGTGCTAAACTGGATGCATCAGAAAAATCTATCCTACTTGAGTGGATACACCCAAGTGCTCATTGCTCCAGGCTACGAGATTCGGATGGCAGATGCCCTCATTACCAATTTTCATCAACCAGAGAGTACGCTTTTATTGTTGGTTTCTGCCTTTATTGGAGAAGATTGGAGAAACGTCTACGACTATGCGCTCGAGCACGATTTTCGTTTCTTAAGCTTTGGCGACAGTTCAGTTCTTTTCAGAGGAAGTCGCTCTTGAGTCAGGCTTATGTTGTGCCTGTAAAGAATTCAGAAACGATCTTAGGTATTGATCCATGCACAGTCGGTAGGACTTGTGACTAGGATTTCGAAAGAAAGCACTCAATTCATGCTTGCTGATTTTTTTGTTTGCCTGAGCAAATAGATCGAGCATATCCTCTGTTCGCAACTCCAAGGCAATTTTTAGTTTTCTCAGAATCATATTGTTGCTCAATGGATCTTCTGCAATGGGGGTAGGACCTTCTCTTTTGCCGCGTTTCTGGATAATCAAGCCGTTGAGAAAAGTCGCCAGCTCTTTGTCTGGAATGCCTTCCGCTTCCAATTCATCTTCCTTTTTCAACCAATTGCTCAACCGAGCTCGATCAACGTCGTATTCAGCTAATTGGAACAGCTCAATCATTTCTTGATCGCCGAAGTCGAAGATGTAGCGTATCCGTCGGAATATGTCGTTGTTGGTCATGGCCTACTTTATAATAGGCAAAATTAAGAAAGGCTTTTCAATCCTTCGTACACCACAATGCTGACAGCATTGGCGAGGTTTAAGCTTCTTACATGCGGACTTTGGATAGGTATGGTGTACAATTTATCGCTGTTTTTTTCGAGCAAGTCTTTTGCTAAACCCACCGATTCCTTTCCGAATATGAGGAACATCTCATCTTCGTATTGGATAGAGCAATAGTCTTTCAGGCCAGAGCTCGAAAGGAAGGCCATGGGTTTGCCTTCATTCTTAACAAAGAACTCATCGATGCTCTCATAGATATTGAGGGAAAGATGTTTCCAGTAATCCAAACCAGCTCGTTTTACCCTTGAATCGTCCAGTTCAAAACCGAAGGGTTTTACCAAGTGTAAAACAGAGCCTGAGGCTAAACTCAATCTACCAATGTTGCCTGTATTCATTGGAATCTCTGGTTCTAACAGTACAATGTTGAAGCCCATCTAATTCTTGATATTCATTTAATCCGTCGCATTAGTACATCGAGTTTGGATTTGCGGACTTAGCTGGAATTTGTTGGATGGAATCCCAATGCTCGCAGATTTTTCCTTTTGCGTCGAAGCGAAAAAAATCCATGGTCACGTCTTCATCGTTTCCGGGCCAAGTTTGATGTGTGTGCGTGGCGACCAAATCACCTTCGGCAATGCAACGTACGAACTCGATCGACTTCTGTGGGTATTCTGACTGCATGCGTTCGAAATAGTTGATAAAGCCTTGCAGTCCGTCTGCTACATCTGGATTGTGTTGGATATATTCATCTCCTACGTAACGTTCCACTGCCTGTTTTGGTTTTCCCAAATAGGCCATTTGATAGAATGCGATTGCGTTCTTTTTATTCTGATCCAAACTCATCTCACTCAGGTAATAGGTGCAATTTCTTAAAGGCCCAAGTTAGTTCAAATTGCTTGTCAAGAATAAGCCTTTGCCACTTGCATGGCCCCACGATATAGCCAGCTATCTGGCCTCTGTATTCTACATCCAGTGCACAAGCATAGGTGCACCATCGCAACCGCAAACTTCTTCTTGATTTTCGCAAGTTTAAAGGATCAAACTGCAATCCTTGCTCGATTTTTCACAGTCTTTTTGACAGCTGCTTAGAGTGAAAGATAAACTTAAGAAAAGGAGGCTTGGGGCGAAGTATTATATAGCTC
>CAXAIH010000305.1:0-2686 GCA_963968755.1 uncultured Flavobacteriales bacterium | reverse complement strand
TTATACTAGGCTTGAGTTGATTTAGTTCTTGTCCAATTTCTCGAACGAGCCCTTCGTGAACACGATTTCTAAGTTCCTCAGCCAAAGCTTATCGCTTTAATCGATTCTTGATGTATGAAAGCAAGGCTTTCGAGTCTTTTGGGTCTAGTTGCATCCCAAAACCTAATCTGTCTTGGAAATGATTGAAGAGGATGGTCTCGCCTCCAACAACCCACCAAGATTTAGAATACGATTGAGCAAAAGATTTTCGATTCTCTTCAGCGAGTTTGATGTTTCGAACATTATCTCTGAAAAACATTTTCGCCTTCCCGTAGCCTCTAACATCTCTTTTAACTCCGATGCTCTGCGCATCAATATGTATTCGTTCGAAGCCCCACTTTCGCCAAAACCAGGCATAAGCCACTTTGTATTCGAAGTACGACCAGAAGGCTAAGTAGATAAGAATGAAAAGAAAGACTTGGCCTTCTTGAGGTTGGAGTAACTGAAGTGCCACAAAGAATCCACAGGCCGTCCAAGCCAAAAACCACACGAGCAGGAGCGTCTCTTTCCACGACTCTATTTGCCCACTGATGATGATGGTGGTATCGTTCCCCTCTTCTGTCATTTTAACCCGACTGCCTATCTCCTGTTCCCTCATTTGACAAAAATAATCGACTAAGGCTTGGAACGGTAATTGACATGCAAGGATTGAATGACCAAAATTTAGATATTTGTCGCTATGAAGAAGATACTCTTATTCAGTCTCATTTTATTAGTGAGCATCTCAGTCCAGTCGCAGGTAACTGGTGGAAAACACGATAAATTATTCGATCTCTTCTTGTTGGAGAAGTACGAGGATTGTTATTACAAGGCTTACAAGATGACGGAAAACGATAAGTACCGTTACGATGCCGAGCCTTTGCTTTATGTTTCTATGGCCGCGCTAAAGCTCGCCAACGACCCTTCCGTCTCAGAAGAATATCCAGACGCTTTTAAGAATATGATCAAGTTTGCCCAGAAAGCGGTGAAGATCATCGACAAGTTGGAGTCGAAAGATCAAGAGACCATCAGTGTGATGGATCAAGAGGACTACTTTCAAGAACTAAAGGATTACAGCCTAAACGAAATCTTCTTCATTTGGGTAGAAAACAAGTTTTCTAAAGCTGCTTCTCTCTATCGCAAGCTTTTAAAAGTTTACCCTGAAGATGAAAATGTTCTATTTCTTGCAGGAGCTGGTGAAATTATGTCGAACAACCGACAAGGTGAATTGAAGCTTACAGATGCCAAGGCTATGTTTGAGGACAAGTACAGTCGCTCGGGTTATGAGGGCGACGAAGCTTCTAACCCATTCTTTGTGAAAGGCCTTATCAGCTTTACCAACTGGTGTGTTAAGAACGAAAAAAGCGAGATGGCTAAGGACTGGATAGCCTTGGCCCGCAAGTACATGCCGGAAGACAAACGCATAGAAGAGCAATACGACATGATTCTCAACTAGCGTTTTCCATGCGCATCGACATACTTTCGGCGCAGCCGGAACTTTTAGAAAGTCCGTTAAATCATTCCATACTAAAGAGAGCCCAAGAAAAAGGCCTGGTTGAAATACACCTGCATCAAATTCGCGACAAAGGCTTAGGCAAGTACAATCAGATTGATGATTATCAATTTGGAGGAGGCGCTGGAATGGTCCTTAGGTGCGAACCACTCTTTGAATGGGTCGAAGAATTGAAGTCTCAAAGAAGCTATGACGAGGTGATTTATATGACCCCCGACGCTCCTCTCTTTCACCAAGCACAAGCCAACAATCTTAGTCTTAAAAAAAATCTCATCATCCTTTGTGGTCATTACAAGGGCATCGATCAACGCGTACGCGATGAACTCATCACCATGGAAATATCCATTGGAGATTATGTACTTACCGGAGGTGAATTAGCAGCAGCCATCGTATGTGATTCGATTGTGCGACTCATCCCTAAGGTGATAGGCGATGAAAGCTCTGCCCTTAGTGATTCCTTTCAGGATGATTTGCTCGCCCCTCCAGTATACACGAGGCCATCTGAATATCGCGGTTTGACAGTGCCTGAGGTACTTTTGTCAGGAAATGATTCAGCCATTGAAGAGTGGCGGATGAATCAAGCCATTGAACGCACAGTGAAAATTCGTCCGGATTTAGGGTCCGAACATAAAGCTTGATCTAATATAAATTACAATGTCAGCCGTGTGCAGAAGTACTAAAATAACCGTGTTTATATACTTTAGTCCGATTCTAAAGATTCTGAGTAGCACAGGCAATTTATGATCCTACAATACGATATAAATATTCAGATTCTTAACTAAGAACATAAGCGAAACAGTAGGCATGTCATTGCCCAATTTTCGAAAGAATTAATAGCGAACAATTTTTTTATGAAAGATATTATTACGGCCAAAAGCGAACAGTTTCTTGAACGCTATCTCAATAATGCAGCGCCAACAGGCTGGGAAGCCCCTGGTCAGAAAATGTGGTTAGAATATATCAAACCATACATCGCAGAGCACTTTGTAGACACCTACGGAACTGCTGTAGGTATAATCAACCCGGGAAAAGATTATAAGGTTGTAATTGAAGCGCACGCGGATGAAATTTCCTGGTTTGTGCACTACATCAACAAAGAAGGTTTCATCTACGTTACCCGAAATGGCGGCTCGGATCACCAAATTGCTCCTTCCA
>CAXAIH010000304.1:0-2714 GCA_963968755.1 uncultured Flavobacteriales bacterium | reverse complement strand
CTCCTAACCGGCGGTGCTGGTTTTATTGGTTCTAACCTCTGTGAGTACTTCCTCAAGAAAGGCCACTTTGTTCGCTGCATGGACAATCTTGCTACGGGCCGGAAGTCCAACATCGAACACCTCATGAGTGAAAGCAATTTTGAGTTTGTGGAAGGAGACATCCGCGACTTTGAAGCTTGTCAGAAAGCTGTACAAGGCTGTGATGTGGTCATGCACCAGGCGGCTTTGGGTTCCGTTCCACGCTCCATCGATCGCCCATTGGATACCAATGCGGTTAACATTACGGGCTTTCTGAATGTGCTTTGGGCTGCAACGCAAGAAGGTGTTGAGCGCTTTGTATATGCTGCGAGCAGTTCAACCTATGGCGATTCTAAAGAGCTTCCTAAGGTAGAAGACCGAATTGGGAATCCGATGTCTCCCTACGCGGTCACTAAGCTTGTCAATGAGCAATACGCGAAAGTCTTTGGACAGATTTACGGCGTCAAAACCATCGGACTGCGCTACTTTAACGTGTTCGGGCGAAATCAAGATCCTGATGGCGCATACGCTGCTGCCATACCCAAATTCGTAAAAGCCTTTCTAGAGCACACTTCGCCAGAGATTCATGGCGACGGGGAACAGACCCGCGACTTCACCTACATCGACAATGTACTTCATGCAAACGACTGTGCATTGAGCACGGAAAATGAAGATGCATTTCACGAAGTTTACAACGTTGCTTTTGGCGAGCGAACTTCCGTGAACCAGATTTTAAAAAAACTACAACTTTTGCTCAGCGAAAAAGACCCAGCAATTGCTGTGGTTGAGTTGAGGTATGGAGAGGCTAGAAAAGGTGATGTGCGCGATTCCTTGGCGGACATCAGCAAGGCCAGAAGTACCTTGAATTATAACCCAGAGGTGAGCCTCCTGCAGGGATTGGAGCAGGCCATCGACTGGTATTGGAACGATTTGAAATAAGAGCTATGTCAAAGATCAAGTTTGCCGTTTTAGGCTTCGGACACATTGGGAGAAAGCACGCGATTATGGTGGATGGAAATCCAGAGTGTGAGCTAGTAGCCGTGGTAGATCAACACGAAGATGCGCGTGAGAGAGCGAAGGAATTGGGTGTTCCAGTCTATGCTGATGTTGATGCATACATTGCCTCGGGCATTCAGGCAGACGTAGTGAACGTATGCACGCCAAACGGCTCTCATGCCAGTCTTGCTGCAAAAGCCCTCGACAATAAATCACATGTCATAGTAGAGAAACCTATGGCTCTTACGAAAGCCGACTGTGAGGAAGTAATCTACAAAAGCCTGCAGGCCGGTAGAAATGTGTTTTGCGTGAAGCAGAACCGCTACAGCCCGAGCTCGGAGTGGTTGAAGTCGCTTATGGTAGAAGATCGCTTGGGTGAGATCTACATGGTTCAAATGAACTGTTACTGGAACCGCGACAATCGCTACTACAAAGCTGGTGGTTGGAAAGGAAGCAAGGAGTTGGATGGGGGAGTGCTCTTCACGCAATTCTCTCACTTCATCGACATCATGTATTGGCTCATGGGCGACATTCAAGACATCCACGGCCAATCGACGAACTTCAGTCATAAATAAACCACCGAATTCGACGACAGCGGAATCGTGTATTTCAATTTCTAGAAAGGCGGTATGGGTTCCGTGAACTTTTCGACCTCCATCTACGGTCAGAATATGGAAAGCTCGATTGCCATCATTGGTTCCAAAGGAAGCGTGAAGGTTTCTGGTCAGTACATGGACCAGGTGAGCTACTGCCACATCGAAGATTACGAAATGCCAGAGCTTCCACCTGCAAACCCACCGAACGATTATGGCGACTACAAGGGTAGCGCTGCGAATCACCACTATGTGATTCAGAACGTGATTAACACGCTACAGGGAAAGGATGTGATATCTACCAATGCCCTCGAAGGCATGAAGGTGGTAGAGATCATTGAGCGGATGTACGCGGCTTTTGATGAAGCTTAGGACTTTAGACCAAGGTCTAAAGAATGATGAATTTCGAAGTTCTTAGAACCAATAAGCTTTAACTAGGTCGTGCTTCTTGTATGGATAAGGCGCAAACTCCTTCTTGAACTTTGCACCATCACCGAAGACTAATTGCATGTCTGATTGAGCTAATTATGGATGGCTGTCTTTATCGTTTGAAATAAGTCTACTCCCTTATCTAAGCGTTTTAGAATCTCATCCACTGTGAATTCTTCACTTATCTCGACGGCCCTTTCTTTTGCTCTTTATGACACTGTGCGTGCCAGGCGAATGTTGCATTGTTTTGAATCCAATCAGCAATTGATCATCAGCAATCAACCATCGAGAATATGCCTACGGCATGCGCTTATGCAAACTCAAGGCTTCCGTCCTGTAGACTTCTTCAAAGCCTTTCTCTACCATGTTGAGATGGAATTGGTAAGAAGGCATATCAGCCTCAATAGCCACATTTAAAGTTCTTGGCCAGCGCCGGTCACGTGGGTTTTTGTGGTTGATGAGAATGTAGTCCGGTCCTTCTTCTGAAAGGAGCGTCTCCTCTGTATGTTGTGAGTTCGACCATTTCCATGATTCCAAATAGGCACGTCCCGAAAGTAGAGCCAAACTTGGCACCTTGTTCACATGCAAGACCCTAGCTTCTTTAGGTACTTCAGCTTCTAAAAAGCTGAGATAGTCGTCAATTTCACGCTTGCTATCCAACGATTTAGCAGCCCGCCT
>CAXAIH010000303.1:0-2718 GCA_963968755.1 uncultured Flavobacteriales bacterium | reverse complement strand
TGACCCGAACGTAATGTACTTGTCGGATGGGGATGACCTTTGGCGACACGACAATTTAGACGCATTTGAATTGGATAGTTCTTGGGAAGACACCGACGAAGGATGGGAGGAATTCCGAAACATTGGAAGTGCGAGCTTAACGACCTTGGAATCTTCCTATGACAATCCGCAGTTTGTCCTTTATATGGGTTCTAGCAATAAATCTGTTTTTCGAATCGAGGATGCGAACGAAGGGAATATTGGAAGCGACAACATCACCAACAACATCGTTTTCGGAGGCTATGCCTCTGATATCTCCGTGGACCCTGAGTATGCAGATCGAGTTATGCTCGTTTATTCCAACTACAAAACTCAGAGTGTTTACTATTCAGAAAACGGAGGAGATTCGTGGACAGCAGTATCAGGAAATTTAGAGGCAGAACAAGCTCCCGGCGCGCCAGAAGGACTAGCCTTGGGCGATGGCCCTTCCGTGCGTTCTTGTTTGATTGCTCCGCTTTTTGATGATTCAAGAAGGTACTTTGTGGGCACAAGCGTTGGGCTCTTCTCTACAAATGAATTGAATGGCGACTCCACAGTTTGGGAACAGGAAGCACCAAATATGATTGGAAATACGATTGTTGAAATGATGGACTACAGGCCAAGCGATGGTTTCCTCGCCATAGGAACGCACGGCAACGGTGTGTTTACCACCTTCATAACAGATCGAAAACTTCCAGCAGGTCATGATGAAATCTCTGACGAAGCTCAGCTTCGGATTTGGCCAAACCCAAGTACGGGTTCGTTCGAAATAGAAGCTCAAGATGATATCGTAAATGTGAAAATCTTTGATTTGCAAGGCCGTGAACTGGATAATATCTTCCGCGTAGAAAATAGAATTGGACTTGGAAATGCGGCGAGCGGGTCGTACCTTATACGTGTGCAAACCACTGAAGGGGTGCTACTGAAGAAAATAATGCTTCAATGAGGATATTGATTTTTGTTTGGACGCTGTTGATTGTCTCCTGCTCTTCAGGAAAGAACTTGTCCGAGGAGACTGACAAAGCGAAGGAGAACCAGCAGAAGTTGGTGGAGGAGTTGAGTCCTCCCACCTCAGGCGAGTCGATCAAAATCAGCGGAACGGTTCTAAATATTAATGAACTAAGCGAGGGATTTGCAACTGACCAGCCATGCGGTAAAGTTGCCTGTACAGCGAACATTCGCGTTGATCGGCTTATGATGATCAACAGATTCTTTGATCAGTCGTTCACTTCAGGAGATGAGCTAAAGGCATATTTCATGTTTACACTTTCAGAGACCACTCCAGAGCTTTTCCCAGTTTTAGAGCAGCGCTACCCAGGGCTCAAAGAAGGTGATCGTTTTGAGGCAAGAATTCGAGTTGGGAGTCCGATACCCGGAGCAAAGATTACAGTAGAACACTACAGTATTTAGAATGATGATTAGAGGAATTTTATACGTTTCCAGTGCATTGCTCATGATGGCGTGCAACTCTCCGAAGTTGCCAGCAGATCAGCGTCCTAAGGATCGTGAGGCATGGCAGTTTGAAAAGGAGAAAGACAACTTTGGGAAGGTGCCAATGAACATCCGGCAACGCGAAGTGGCTTTTTCGCAAACAATTCCAGCGTATGAGTCGGCCGCGCGAAATGCAGCAAATATTAAGGCAATCGGCCCATTTAATGTTGGGGGAAGAACTCGTGCTTTTGCAGTTGACATCAACAACGAGGATATCTACTTAGCTGGCGGTGTATCTGGAAGTATGTTGAGGTCAGAAAATGAAGGTTTAAGCTGGGAACAAGTTGGTTCCAAAGACGCAGTTTATTCTGTATCGTCTATAATGCAAGATCCACGCCCTGGGAAAACGAATACTTGGTATTACGGAACGGGTGAAGGGGAAGGCAATTCAGCAAGTCGTAGCTTTTCAGCGATTCATCATGGAAATGGTATGTGCAAATCCGAAGACAATGGGGTGAGCTGGAGTCCCTTGTTAGCAACTCAGTCCAACAGCTTGCAACAATTCGACGATTGGGATTTTGTATGGAGGCTAGGAATTGATAAATCAAATACAGCTCAGGATGAAATTTACGCGGCCATTGCTGGGAATATTATGCGCAGCGACAACGGTGGTGGTTCTTGGACTAAGGTTCTTGGGAGCTCTGGAAGCACCTTCTCGAACATGGGTTACACCGATGTTGTTGTCGCAGACAACGGGGTTGTATATGCGGCCATGAGTTCAGGAATTTCACAAAATGGAATCTGGAGGAGTCCCGATGGTATTAATTGGACTAAAATATCCGACGTCTCTTTCCCCTTTCCATACAATCGCATGATTTTGGCTTTGGCGCCTTCAAATCAAAATGTGTTGTATGTACTTATGGATTCTCCAGGAAATGGAGCCCCTGCTGATCCATTGGAAGTAGGCTCTAGTCGAACCTCTTTAATGAAGTACACCTATCTCAGTGGGGATGGAAGTGGGTCAGGTGGAAATTGGGTGAATCGATCCAGCAATCTCCCTTCGACAACTAATAGTTATGAAACCACAGACCTTCAAGGTGGGTACAATATGGCTCTGCGTGTGTACCCTAACGACGAGGATGTAGTTTTCGTTGGTGGTACCAATCTATTCCGCTCGGATGACGGTTTTGCCAGTCGTTTTCAAATAGCTCAACTTGGAGGTTACAACCCCAACTTCACACATTTGAGCGACTCCCGCTCCCCAAATCA
>CAXAIH010000302.1:0-2719 GCA_963968755.1 uncultured Flavobacteriales bacterium | reverse complement strand
TTTGAAATTTGGAATCTCGCTCTTTTATTCGTTCGCACAGCCTTCAAGCATAAGAGAGACATCCGCGACGTTAGGGTTTTAGCAAAATTTGATTTCTTCAAAAGAAAAAATCATTCATGTGTTAGTCAAGTGGTGACCAATTTCTCAGCTTTGGAGGCTGTTTTTTTATGCCTGAAATTGTCGAAGCCAATTGGTTGCTTCAGTTTCAGTAGAGAACATTTTGTAGGGGAAGTCTGGTTTCTTGCGCCTTAGCGCGAAGAATAAATTCCCCAAAAGGCGCTTATGAATGTAAGGAACGACAATAGCAATGGATTTAAAGGAGTTATCGATGTCGTTCTCGAACATTTCAATTTCTCTGGCCTCCTTCGTAATACGGCCTAGTTTACCAGCAATAACGAGTAGGAGGGAGTCGTGTACTCTAAATTCCCGAAAAGCTTCTCGCGTTTCTTGCAGGAAATTAAGATCAATGAGGTAATCATCCGACTTGAAGCGCTATTCTAGATAACCTATTTCACGTTCGGTTAGGACAGCCAGACTGGTGTCATATGAATGTAGAATTGGACTTTCGGAATCTGACAATTTCTTCTATTTACCGTGATACAACCAACGGAATGCTCGCTTCAAAAAGCCTTCATTCTTCTGCTCGATAGAATGGTTTTGGCTACTCACTCCATCTACACTTTTTAAAGCCGATAGGGGAGCCTCTACTTGATTAGCTTGAGCCGAACTGAACTTCTTTGTTCGCTTTGACTTCGGGCTTTTCTGCTCAACACTATTTAGATAATTCATGCCGCGAGCTTCTTTCTTTTTCTTTTCACTCCGCTCACGATCTTGCTGTCGGCGTTTTTCAGCCTTGGCTTCTTTTTCTTCTTCTGAGAGTACTTTACGAACAGGACGCTTTCTGACTTCACGTTTAGGCTTCGGCTCTCTTTTCGTGCTTTTTAACTCCACTTCCGTTTCTTTGGAGCCTTCTTCAGTCTCAGGAGCTTCTTCCACTTCAACAACTTTTGGCTCTGGCAAATCAATCTTGCCAACCACAGTAATCCCTTCCAAGTCTGGAATGTCCACTTTAATGTATTCGGCATTCTCTGGGATTAGCTCTTCAGAATCCTTACTTTCCTCAAGCTCCGCTAGGGATTCGACTTGTTCCTCTACCACTTCCTCTTTCTTCTCGATTACCGACCAATCCTCTTGAGCAGGCTCAAGTTCTTCTTCAATTTTGAAGGTGTCTCGTAAGTCGGCAAGGATATTATCTTCAAGTTTTTCGTTTAATCCTTTATCGATGCTAAGGCCTCGGTTTTTCTCAAGATGTTTAACGATTTGGTTGGGGCTTGTTTTAAGCTCCCGGGCAATTTGAGCAAGTCTCATTTGGTATAATTCTACTGCAAATTTAAGAGCCTCTAGTTTACAGTTGCATTCTATTCCAAGAATCTCTAGATTGTGTTCATTTCTCTCAAAAAAAATAACTAGATGAAGGTTGTGATTTCCGGTTCTACCGGAATGGTTGGTAAAGGGGTAGCTCTGGAGTGTATAGATGATCCATTGATTACGGATATTGTACTCATTAATAGAAGTCCGAGTTTGATCGAAGACCCAAAGGTCACCGAGGTACTGCACCAGGACTTTTTTAACTTGAATGCTATCAAGTCACATTTTGCAGACATGGATGCCTGCCTCTTTTGTATGGGCGTTTCATCAGCGGGTATGTCTGAAAAGGATTATGGCAACCTCACCTACGATTTGACCACTTATTTTGCCCAAATCTTTCTAGAAGCAAGTCCGAAGTCCATCTTTACATATGTCTCAGGAGAAGGAACCGATTCTTCGGAGAATGGACGATCGATGTGGGCACGGGTAAAAGGGAGGACAGAAAATGCCATTATGGATATGGACTTCTCACAGGTATACGTCATGAGGCCCGGCTATATACATCCTATGCGAGGTGTACGCTCAAGGACCAAGCTCTATGCTTTGTTATACGACCTGTTTGGTTTATTCTATCCATTGATAAAAAGGCTAGCACCAAATAAGGTTACCACTTCTGTCAACCTAGGCTTAGCGAACATTGAGCTCCTTAATGGATACAACAAGCGCGTGCTTCATGCAGAGGAAATCAATGACTTGGCAGAGCGAAACCTCCTGAGAAGGAGCAAGAGAGCCACTTGAGGGGGCATACTTCATTAACAATAAACTTTACCTTAGTTAGCCCTCAAGGTTACGTTATGAGGTGGTGTCTGTTTCTATTATTACTCGTTTCATTTGGCACTGTTGAGGCTTCTCTAAAAGCTAATGGTCAAGACAGCTTAACAAAGACCGAGAGACATCTTGTATTAGTCACCGCAATATGCAGTAGCTTGTACAGAGATTTTGCCATATCTCCTCTTTTCTATTCAGGACCTGAAGGCGGTTAGCCATAGGCCGCTTAAAATCAAACGATAGAAAAGAAAGTTTGACGCAAATGAATATGGGCGCGGCTTTCACACTCGCAAATTCGCAGGTGGGCTCTGTAATTACCAGAACCAATGTAGGGTACTTCATCGGTTTAAATCTCTACTATCACCACTTACGGTAGGTAGAGGAGTTGGTTTGGGGGAAACTAAAATTGAAACCATGAGGAGCTCTCCAAATTACTCAAAATGCAAGAATAACTCCGAGCCTAAGCAACTCATCCTTGGGCGTTGAGAGCCTCATCAACTTCATGCTTTCGGCAAAGCTTGAG
>CAXAIH010000301.1:0-2727 GCA_963968755.1 uncultured Flavobacteriales bacterium | reverse complement strand
TGGAATATCTGGATATTACGTGGATCAACGTTGGAAGCATTGAGACCAATCGTGGGCAGGGCGTTTGCAAACTGGTTTTGGGTGATGCGACAGACACCTTCGTTTGCGATCGGGATTTTTAGGTGATGAGAAGATTAGTCAATCCACTTGTTGTCGATGGGTTGGGAGAAACTAGTGCCGGCGAAGGGAATTGCAATTATGGTAACGACTGCCCTCATTGTTTCTCGCGCTTCTCAAAATCTATTTTCAAGGAGAATACATTGGAATATAGGGCCACAGACTGGTCACCAATATCTGTCAAAGCATAGTCAAGTTGGAAGCGCTTGATTCGAATGCCTAGACCAATATTTGGTTGTAGACTTGTTTCCAATTGCTGCCCAATTTCAGCCTGAACTCGCTGAATATTTCCAAGTCCTGCACGCAAGAAAACCATTTGATTGTAGTCTGCTTCAAAGCCAATGCTTGGGTCAATAGAAATGGCATACGAGCTGATGACCGTATTTCGCTTGCCATCAAAGGTGTTCAACATGTTCACTTCCGCGAGTAGTCCAAAACGTTCGCCAATTGGGAATTCTCGTGCTGCGCCAAGAATCAATTTCGGAAGTGTGATCTCCAATCCATTGCTTGGAATCTCGTTTCCTGTCAATTCGAAAACCTCAAGTGTTCGCTCGTCGAGGGTGTACGACCACGCATTGTATGTGGAGGTAATATCACGACCCATCGCACCAAAGCGCCACTTGTCTTTCTTGTACTGAATACCCGCATCTAGACCAAATCCCCAAGCGGTTGCAAAGCTTCCAATGTTCCTGTAAATCACCTTAGCGTTGGCGCCAAAGCTCAAACCTTCTTTGTTCATCTTGCGGGAATAGGACAGTAAGAAGGCGTAATCTGCTGCTGAGAAATTCGTAATTCTATCGTAGTTTACATTGCCCTCAGTATCGATCAGGTCTATGGTGTTTGGGATGTCATCAATACCAAATCTTAAAAAGCCTACGCCAAAGGCACTCTTCTCATCAATGTTTTTTGCGAACGACAAGTAGTCAAACTTCGCAATACCTGCAAAGTATTCTGCATGCATCGCAGAAACTTGAAAATCACTTTCGATGGAGCTTAATCCAGCAGGGTTCCAATAATTCGCCGTGTTGTCGTTCACAGAGGCTACTGTGGCATTCGACATTCCGTGAGCGCGTGCGCCAGCTCCAATGCTAAGGAACTCATTCGAGTATTTTCGAATCTGAGCATCGACTTCAAATCCAATAAAGAAAAAAAAGCTCATAAAAAGCCATGCAATCCGCGACAACCTTGCAAATTTGTGTTCTTGCTAAGGAATAAACATTAAAGCTACCCAAAAATTGCTCGAAGGCATTTGGAAGACATGTTTAACGGATATCTTTGCCGATTATTCGACCAATTTCGTGAGATCCGCAATTCCAAACATCGTTACCCTCTTAAACTTAAGTTTTGGCTGCCTTGGAATCGTGCTCGCTTTCAACGATCAGTTGGCATGGGCAGGTACGTGTGTATTGTTTGGAGGCCTCATGGATTTTTTCGATGGGCTGCTGGCGAGACTCTTAAAATCTCGGAGTAACATTGGAGGGCAACTGGATTCCTTGGCTGATGTGGTCACCTTCGGTGTTCTCCCCAGTATGATTCTCTTTCAAATGATTCGCATCTCAAATGGGAATTACTTCGAAGATTTCTCAAGTCTTTCTCTTCAGGAAATTGGCCTCTCCGCCTCAGGGTTTATATACGTTTGGGGCGTGGCACGTCGCCTTGCGGTTTTCAATGTAGACGATGAGCAGTTTGTGAACTTTAAGGGAATGCCATCTCCAGCGGCGGCGGTATTTGTAGCCTCAATTCCAATGATATTAGGTTTCCAGTTCAGCTTCAACTACTACGCTTTGATGAATGCCGATAATATGAATTGGGTTTTCGGCATGTTCCATCTCGATGCCTACGACAAGTTCTTAATTGGCGGCCTTCGCAATACTTGGTTTCTTATTGGAACATCTGCGGTTTTAGCCATGCTAATGAACGTTCGAGGCGAGTTTATTTCCTTGAAGTTCAAAAATTTTAAGTGGAAGGAAAATAGATTTAGATATCTGCTTCTCATCTCGAGTCTGCTCATCTTTTTGTATGCATGGGCTCATCTCGTAATTATCACCCCAGGAACCCTAACAATCGAGTGGTCGAGTATATCAATAGTCATAATCTTGTATGTACTTTTGTCTCTAATCCAACAAAGCACAATTAAGAATGAAGTTTCAAGCTGAAATTGATGTCATGCCACATGACAACCTATTAGATCCTCAAGGAAAAGCAGTGAGTACCAATATGGTGAATGTCGGTTTGCCAGAGATTGAGAACGTCCGCATCGGAAAGCACATTCGTTTGGAGTTGGAAGCCTCTTCAAAAGATGCAGCTGAGAAGCTGGTTCAAGAAGCTTGTAAGAAATTTTTGGCCAACGAGATTATGGAGTCTTACTCCTTTGAGCTCTTAGAGGTCTGATCTTTTTCAAGAACCGGGTTTTTCCGGAGTTCGAAGTTTTTACCGAGGTAAACACGGCGCACTGTTTCGTCCATGGCGAGCTCTTCAGCAGTTCCTGATTTTAATATTTCCCCTTCAAAAAGTAGGTAAGCACGATCGGTGATCGACAGGGTTTCTTGAACGTTGTGGTCTGTGATTAGAATGCCAATGTTCTTCTCCTTAAGGGTAGAAACGATGCTC
>CAXAIH010000300.1:0-2735 GCA_963968755.1 uncultured Flavobacteriales bacterium | reverse complement strand
TGCTTAGGTAGAACCGAGCGGTACTTTCTTCCAAAAGACTGGGCTTGTGAGGAAAGTCCAAAAAAGACTAGAAAAATGAAGAGGACAGCCGCAGACAGAATCCTTTGATAGGAAAGTGTTTTATAGCTGCTCGAGTATTTGTGCTTCAATCTGTTCACTGTCCCAAATTTCTTCAATATTCTGCAAGCTCATCACAGAATCCATAATCTTTTCCTGTTTTTTTCCAAGAGCTAAGGCTTCGCTGTAAGGAGTGTGGGAAAAGGTGACCATGGAATACAGAGGCATCCATTTATCGGGATGTTTGGTAAAGATCTTTTTCTCGATTTTCTTTCTCAGCAAGAACATAGGATCACCAACAAGATCGCGCATTTCAATGTAGTTGTTTAAGGCTAGGTCAGCAATGGCATCTCCATTTGGTTTTCTGACTCTTGAGAATTCGGGGAAGATTTTCGACCAATCTTCATCGAGTTCTTCTGTCAATCTCCACCATTCGGAGCAGTCTTCAAAACCGCTGTTCATTCCCTGTCCATAGAATGGCACGATGGCATGAGCAGAGTCTCCCATCAAGAGAACCTTGTCTTTGTAGTTCCAAGGCTCACAACGAATGATGCACAGGGATGCGCTCGGGTTGTCGTGATAATCCTGAATAAGGTTGGGCATCAATGGTACAGCATCAGGAAATTGTTCCTGGAAAAAGGCCATAATTTTCTCGTCGCTGTCTAGGCTTTCAAACGAAACGGGTCCTTCGAATGGGAAAAAGAGCGTAACCGTAAAGCTGCCATCTTGGTTGGCCAAAGCGATCAACATGTACTGTCCTCTAGGCCAAATGTGAAGTGCGTTTTTGTCGATTTGGTGGCTGCCATCTGGGTTTGGAGGAATAACCAATTCCTTGTAGCCATGCTTCATATAATCTTGCGAATAATTGAAGCGATCCATGCGCTGCATGCGTTTTCGAACTGCTGAAAAGGCACCATCCGTTCCATAGATACGGTCGGCTACCTCATGTACTTCCTTATCACTTTTGCGATCTAGAAAGCTCAACTTGTTCTCATCCAAATCCAAATCCAGGCATTTGTGATCGAAATGGAAATTCACATCGGCGTATTCCGAAGCTTTAAGCACTACCTGTCGATTTAGTTCTCCGCGGGAAACCGAATAAATCGCTTCACCTTCTTGGCCATAGGCTTGATAGGTAAGCTCTCCATCTACGCTGTGCATCAGGCGGGAATGCATCGGGATTGAGATTTTACGAATTTCTTCGCCAACACCTGCCAACTCGAGTGCTTTCCACCCTCTATTCGATAAGGCGAGGTTAATAGATCGACCTCCGATGAAGTCCATCTTTCGGATGTCACCACGACCTTCGTAGACATCTACTGAATAACCCTTTTTTGCTAGCAATAAAGCCTGAAGGCTTCCGACTAGACCAGCGCCAACAACTATGGTATGTTCTTTCATAAGCTTGGATATGCTGCGAAGATAGTCGGTGTGGCGAACTGGTGGGAGTGAGATTTGTCAGATCTCAAGAAAGACTATTTCGTGAAGGGGTTTTCAACTCGAAGCGCGTTTGATTTGAACACCTCCATCCCAGGCCCTACAATCGATTTACCTTCTGAGTACATGAAGTAAGGGCTCAGTCGAATATTCTTCTTGAATCGTTCAATATAACCTAGAGGTTTTAGTGTGCCCTCCTTGAAGTCATACTCCCAACACTGGAGCTCATTTTTTGTATTTCCCTTGTAATTGTAGTGAATCTTGAAGTGCTTTAAATCTGGGAATGCGGCGATGCTCGAGCTATGTCCGTTCATCCAAATGTGTAGTTTGTCTTTGTGCGGAAGGCCTTTGTAACCAATAACTCCTGCTTGAAAATCCGTACTTTTATGTTCCACGGGGATTGAAGTGCCATCTATGAATTCACCGTCCAAAGTGAAACTGGCCAAGTCTATGTTATACACATTTCGCAGAAGGTCTTCACCAGCTTGCGTCATATCGGCGCGCATACTGGTTAGGACCAGATGACCCGATTTGAACAAATGAATTTCATCGGTTCTGTGATCTTTTTTCGTGGTGCTCCTGAAGTGGTTATTTTTCAGATCCTCGAAAGAAATCAAACTTTTACGTTCAACTTTTTTCGTTCGCAGGTCAACCTTTGCAAAGAAGAGTCCATCTGATTTGTTGCTCACAGGACGATGATAGGAGTCGGAAGGATAGTTCCACTTAAAGTCACTCAGCATTTCGTGCTGTTTGTGAGCTTGATAGCCGGCCAAATACACGTCGGTGCCCAAAGACTTGAGTTCAAAATCATTGATGTAATGTTCTCCGAGGTCTACGTCCACATGGTGGGTGTTGCTTTTCGCGTCAGCGAAATACAAACGCACCGTTTTGTGCTTATCGTGAAGTCGAAGAGCAACCACCGGAATGCCAGGCTTGAGATAAAATGTTCCCAAGATATCCGTAAGTACTTCCGGTTCAATCTTCATCTTAGAAACCGATAATAACTTTAGATCTTTTGAATACAGCTGCACGTAGGAATTGTAGGACTCAGTCTCCTCTGAATAATGTAGAATAAGAGTTGCTAAGGTGCTGCTCCAATCATTTTCCAACACCGAAAAGAAGAATTTCTTCTTTTCGAAGAAGCGCCAAAAGGAGTGCTTATCATGCTCAATATCTGCAATGGAGACCAATTTCCCAATGCTGTGTTCGTCGAAGTTGACTCGTCCCAAAAAGATCTCCTT
>CAXAIH010000299.1:0-2739 GCA_963968755.1 uncultured Flavobacteriales bacterium | reverse complement strand
CCAAAATCACGTTTCACTTTAGCAGGAAAAGGATCTCGAAAAGCATAGCCATACTCCTCTATTTCTACTTGGTTTTCAGAAGATGTTTCTTCGTCCATTTCAAGAAAAAATCGAATGTCTTCACCTCGAAAAAAGCGCGTTGCATATGGACCGCCGTCTGGGTTGTCCTTTGCCAGAATCGTTTGACTACTGCCCTCTTCATTTGAGATTTTCAAAGAAGATCCTTTTGTGAGATTTAATTCCGAGAAGTAGATTTGAATTCCTTTCGCACCCGAGGCTGTAAAGGTGGTGGTGTAGGTGGCCTTATCAACAGACTTTAATCGTGCCCCTTCCTGAATGAGGTCAAAGGCTAAGGGTGCAATGGCTGCGTAGTTGGCAGGATTTTTCTGAACTTCAAGGAGATGATCAGGTCTATCCAATGAATGCACTTGAGCGCTCAAAGAAAGACTGAACCAAACAGCTAAAACACACAAATAGACTTGCTTCACGATCTCCTTACTTCACGTATATTCGTCGAATAAAATTACGGAAATCCAAGCCAAGTCCACCTTTCATGAGCACTTCTGACAAAATTAATTCTTCAAAGGCACCAGAACCCGTTGGTCTTTATCCTCACGCACGCAAAGTTGGGAACCTACTTTTCCTTTCAGGCGTAGGTCCACGTGAGCGTGGAACGAAAAAAATTCCGGGTGTCGAATTAGACCAAGATGGGAACATTGCCTCCTACGACATTGAAGCCCAGTGCCGCTCAGTCTTCACGAATGTGCGCACGATCTTGGAAGACTCCCGTTCTTCTTGGGACCAATTGATTGACGTCACCGTTTTTCTCACCAATATGAAAGACGATTTCAAGACCTACAACGCTGTATACGCCGAGTTCTTCGCCGACAATCAGCCCTGCCGAACTACGGTCGAAATTCTTTCGCTTCCGACGCCGATTGGGATCGAGTTGAAGTGTATTGCTGTTGTTCCGTGACAAGTGACAAGTGACAAGTGACAAGTGACAAGTGACAAGTGACAAGTGACAAGTTAAATTTTGCAGTTGAGTTAGGTTAATTCATTTCTTCTTCTGATTCCTTTCTGTGTTAAGGATAATGCTCGTCAGAATCTTTCGAATGCTCTCAATTTCACCCAAAAGATGCTCGGCTCCGGGTAGGTAAGGAGAGCGGTTGCACAAGATTATCCAGAACTTAATTTCATTTGCTTACTTACGCGCCATTTTAAGTTTGTGCAAGAAGTCTACTGTACTTGAGCCATACTGGGCTTCATGAATATTGGCACCTATCGAAGTTCCACTTCTTATAACTTGATCTTTAATCTCAAAATGGCCTTGCTCTCTAAGTATGTCACTCATTTTGATTACTTCTAAGGCAAATTCTATTGATCTTTCTAGAATTGGGTTGATCTCGTTCATTTTTCAAAAGAAGAAACAAGAATCCCTAGATGACGAATGATTCCAGTTGCAGATGAAGAGCAGTCCAGGAGCGCATGTAACACGTAACCTGTATCTCGTAACTCATTCAATATTTCGTTCTCACGACTGACGAGCTTCGAGAGACTAGAAAGTATATTTTTGCCCACCTCATAAACAGCACATGAAATTCCCAGAATACAAACAACTCGATCTTCCCCAAATTGGGAAGGATATGCTCAAAACATGGAGCGAGGAAAAGACCTTTGAAAAAAGTGTCGAAGAGCGGGAAGGCGCGAAGCCCTTTGTGTTTTATGAGGGCCCTCCCTCGGCCAACGGATTACCTGGGATTCACCACGTGATGGCACGTACGCTGAAAGACCTCTTTTGTCGTTTTCAAACCCAAAAAGGAAGGCAAGTAAAGCGAAAAGCGGGTTGGGATACACACGGTTTGCCGGTGGAGCTCAGCGTGGAGAAAGAACTAGGAATCACGAAGGTTGATATCGGGACGAAAATCTCTGTTGAGGAGTACAACCAGAAATGTCGTGAGGCGGTTATGCGCTACACTGACATCTGGAACGATCTGACGGAAAAAATGGGCTATTGGGTGGACATGGAAAAACCCTACGTCACCTATGAACCGAAGTACATGGAATCGGTTTGGCACATTCTCAAGAAGCTCCAAAGCCAAAACCTGATTTACAAGGGCTACACCATTCAGCCTTATTCGCCCGCTGCAGGAACTGGATTAAGTTCGCACGAGTTGAACCTTCCTGGAACCTACAGAAATGTGAAGGACACCTCTGCCATTGTGCAGTTTGCCCTGACATCCGAAGCACGACAAAAATTTGCAGCAAGTTCAGGACTTGCATTAGATGAAAGTGCTGCCTTCATCGCTTGGACAACCACGCCATGGACGCTTCCTTCGAATACAGCTTTAGCTGTAGGGAACAAGATTGAGTATGTGCTCATCGAATCCTACAACCGTTACACCTTCAAGAAAATTCAGGTTTTCATCGCAAAAGACTTGGCTCCAAAGTACTTCAAGGAAGAGCATGCGGAACTCGATTTCGATGCTTATGAAGCCGGAGCCAAAGCAATTCCTTTCATTCAGCTTTGGGCGGGAAAAGGGAGTGATCTTTTAGGTTTGAGCTATGAGCAATTGTTGCCCTTCGCACTTCCAATGGATTCGCCTGAAAAAGCCTTTCGTGTCATCGCGGGAGATTTTGTGACTACAGAGGATGGAACCGGAATCGTTCACTTGGCACCAACTTTTGGAGCCGATGACATGCGCGTTGCGCAGCAAAATGGCATTCCTCCTATGCTCG
>CAXAIH010000298.1:0-2754 GCA_963968755.1 uncultured Flavobacteriales bacterium | reverse complement strand
GTCTCTGTGTTGGCCCCTTGCTTCGACACCCGCATTCAATGACCCGCTTCAAGCATATGCACGTCTTGGATAATTGTTGAAGGACTGTAAACAGTTTGATGCCTAAAGTACTCTGCGAGAAGCTCTGGGTTGGTTTTTTTATCGCTGTAACCTGAATGAATTAATGGGCGAATTTCAGACGAGAATAAGAGCTTCTCTTCTTTTTCAAGCATATAGAGTGGTTTGATTCCCATCCTATCTCGCGCGATGTGCAAGATCTCCTCCTCTGAATCCCAAATCGCGAAGGCAAACATTCCGTTCAATCGTTTGAGGCAATCAATTCCCCACTCTTGAAATGCTAGAAGAAGGACCTCCGTATCCCCTTTCGTTTGCCCTTTTTGGGGTAATTCCTCAAGAATTTCTCGGTAGTTATACAGCTCGCCATTAAAAACGAGGTGATACCTGCCATCTTCGGAATGAAAAGGCTGATTCGAGTTACTTGAGGTATCGATGATAGAAAGCCGACGGTGACCAAGTGCAATGTGATTCGAGCTATAAACACCTTCGGAATCTGGACCTCGATGAGCTATGCTCGCTGTCATTTTCTTGACCAGGTCGACATTTGGCTCGTCATTAAAAGTCAAGAATCCGGTAATACCGCACATCAGCTAAAGTTCGGATGGGAAAGCATCTTTTGAATCCCTTCTTCTAGAGGAATCAGTGGGTGACCCAGAAGTTCCTTCATTTTGGAGTTATCGGGTTGGCGCCGTGTCATATCACCATCATCTAGTGGCGGCAAATAGAGGAGCTTACTTTTTGAGTCTAATAGACGAATAATAAGCTCTGCCAATTCCTTAATCGAATAGATCTTATCACCACCGATATTAATGATGTCGTTGACGTATTTCTCCTCGTAGAATGTTTTCAAACAAGCCTCTACATTATCCTCCACAAAGCAAAAGGTTCTGCTTTGGCTGCCATCGCCGTAGATGGTAATGTCTTCATTCTTACGCGCAGCTTTCAAAAACTTAGAAATGACAAAGTCTTCCGATTGATGAGGCCCATATGTATTGAAGAATCTGAAGATGGTATAGTCAAGATCGAAAACTTGTTGGTAGGTTTTAAAGAATGACTCAGCTACATTTTTGACCACCGCATAAGGAACCCGACTATTAAGGGGGGTTCTTTCCTCGTGTTGAGGAATCTCTACTGGCTCACCGTACACTTCTGAAGATGATGAGAAAAAGACTCGTTTGACTGTGCTTTGTTTGGAGTTGTTCAGAATGTTCTTAATTCCCTCAATGTCTTGAAGAACCATCAATGGATTTTCTTGAGTACGCTGAACCCCAACTAGAGCAGCGTAGTGGAATACGTAATCGAAGTCTGCTTGAAAAAGTGTTTCCACTTGATCGGCATTGTTCACATCGCATTCTACGAAGTCCGAATTGCTTGAAGTCGGGGGCAACTTCTTCACGTCGCCTGTTACCAGATTATCGGCAATCGTAACATGATTGTCTTCATCCTTCAAAAGGCCTTTTACCAAAGCACTTCCGATGTTACCGGCTCCACCTGTGACTAATATTTTCCTCATGTTGACTTAAGAACGAAAGTAGTTTTTCTGACCACATTTCCGGTCGTATTGTCTGTCCTATTCGATGGCTTTCTGAAGACATTCTGTTCAGCTCTTCATCCGATTTTGAAGCAAGTGAATCTAAACTAGCGATAAGTTCAGTTTCACTTCCGGCTTTGATAATCCATCCATTCTCAGGCTTTACAAATACTTCAGCCGATCCAACCACCTCAGAACTAATGACCGGCAGTCCAGAAGCAACACATTCGTGCACAACCAGCCCCCATGGTTCAAAAGTACTGGGCAAAACAAAGGCCCCAACTTGGTGAATCAAAGTACCCAAATCGTAGGGTTGGATAAACCCCATATGCTTGATGTCATCCGTATCCTCATATTTCGACCCTAAAGGACCTGTTCCAGCGCACATCAATTTCCAGTCGTTTGACGTTCCGCCCTTCCATTTTTCGAAAGAGCGGATCAGGAGGTCTAGTCCTTTTTCTTCAGAATATCTGCCCAAGAAAAACAATATATGAGGATAAGTCATGAGCTTTTCAGCCCTATACTTCTCATAAATTTCATTGAACTGAAGCAAATCAGCTGAGTAGAAATTTAGATGAATCTCATCCTCCTTGAAGCCCAGTCGTTTTGCGAATTCCTTTTGTTTCTTTCCAGGCACCCAGATTGCATCAAACATCGAGATGAAGGTGAAACGAGTTGCGAGTGCTGCAAGTCGCTGCCTCGGGCTCCCCGTCCATTGATTGTCCATAGTTAACACCCGTTTCGAATCCGGAAACTTTTTCAAAACGGATAGATAGCCTTTATCTAACCATCCTGCGCAAAATATCACCTGTGGACTCAAGTCAATCAACAGATGAGTTAATTGATCGTCGTTTAGCTCTGAACGCTTGAAGAAGTTCACATGATCTGGAAAGCGAAATTCAAATGGAGCATCCGGGTTTACATCCCAACGAACGACAGTTATTTGAACTTGATCTGAGGAAATCTGTCTCAATCCAGCTAGGAAATAATATGACAGCTCTGAGAATAGAAATACGATTGAAGGCACTTTAGTCGATCCAGCCACGTGACAAAAGTAATTGGTATGCCTGTCCGGCTAAGAATTCGTGCCCCTTCTCGTTCAAGTGAATATCATCTCGATAGAAGTCGGGTGACATCAACTCAATATTCCTGGTGTAGCTCAGTTG
>CAXAIH010000297.1:0-2767 GCA_963968755.1 uncultured Flavobacteriales bacterium | reverse complement strand
ATGGCGGAAGCAGCACCTTAGAGAATCCAGTTCATTCCTACACCACGGCAGGAACCTATACGGTGAGTTTACGTGCCTCAAACGTGAATGGAAATTTAACGGAAACAAAAACCAACTACATCACGATTAGTGGAGTTCCCCTACCAAGCCCAAATTGCACTCCAGCATGCTCAACGATTTTGGCAGGACTTGGCGTTACCCGTCTTGAAATTGGAACGAATGTGATCACCTCCAACGATGCAAATGCAGGCTATGAAGATTTAAGCTGTAGCCCATTCGACCTTACTCAAGGCGAAAGCTATCCCCTATCGATTCAATCATCACAAACAGTCCTTCAGTACTACCGCATGTGGGTCGATTGGAACGGCGACGGTTTTATCAGCAACTCTTCCGAACTCGTCTTCATGGCCAACAACGTTCAAAATGCGAGTGGATCCTTAAGCATTCCCTCCAGCGCTTTGCTCAACACACCGATTCGAGTGCGTGTTGCAGGTGTTTACAACCTAACTGCCCCATCGAGCTTTACACCTTGCTCGGGCATGAACAATGGTCAAATGGAAGATCATGCCATCATCATCCGTCCGAACACAAAACCTCCCACCTCCGACTTTGCCAGTGATGTGCAGAGATCATGTAATGGAGATGTTCAGTTTGAAGACAAAAGTGCGAACGTGCCAACACAGTGGTTGTGGAACTTTGGTGACGGGAATACGAGCAACGTGCAAAACCCATTGCACACCTACACTTCCAGCGGAACCTTCAACGTGACCTTAACCGCTAACAATGCTTTTGGCAACGATGTGGAGGTGAAAAACTCCTTCATCACCGTCACCTTGGCAAAAAATGTAAAGCCCGCTTGCGTGGTAAATACTTTGAGTCATACTGCTGATTATGGAATTCAGTATGTACTGCTTCAATCCTTGAACAAGATTACAGGAGGCGGCGAAGAAGGTTATCAGGATTACAGCTGTACCGACAACCTGCAGTTGATGAAACAGACCAAGTATCCCATCACCATTAAAACAGGTGACGACAACCGAGAGGATGTGAAAGTTTGGGTAGATCTAGACGACAATGGTGTTTTCGGTAATGGCGAGATGCTCATCAATTCCTTGAACGAAAACACGCATACGGATACCCTTCTCATTCCCAGTACGGCAATTACGGGGAAAGCCCTGCGCATGCGCATAAGTTCCGATTTTCTTGGAAGCAATTTAGGCCCATGCGACGACCCAACTTTTGGTCAGGTTGAAGATTACAGCTTAACCCTCTCCAACAATCCCGATGTAGTAAATGCCGACCTCAGCGTGGATTCAATCATCAGCTGTTTAGGTACAGTAAGCTTTACCGACCAAAGCAGCAACAGCCCTTCTTCATGGAAGTGGAACTTTGGAGATGGCAATACCAGCACGTTACAAAACCCTACACACAGCTATACCTCTCCGGGTACCTATACAGTCTCTCTGGAAGCTTTAAAAGGAGGCGTTTCCGACAAAGCCGTTCGCTCGAATTACATTCACATCATTTCTAATTGCCGTGCCGATACGCTTCCGGAAAGTGGGTCTTCTCAAGTCTTAACCGACTGCGGAGGTCGCATTCAAGACTCTGGTGGAAACGCAGATTATCAGAACAACAGCAATGGTGTTCGAACCATAAGCCCAACGAATGCCTTGAGCTTGAGCCTAAGCTTCAGCATCTTCGATATGGAAGCTGGGGATTCATTGAGTATTTATGACGGACCTAGTGCGAGTTCAAGCTTAATGGGAAGCTACAGTGGCAATGCCTTACCCAATGGTGGAACCATCAGCTCCACGGGAAGCAGTCTTACCTTGTGGCAGAAATCAAATTCTTTTGGGGTTGGATCTGGCTTTGATGCGAGCTGGACATGTGTGAGTGCGCCTTCTGCACCTGAGAGCTTTTTTGAAGCGGATACCACCGAAAGCTGTAAAGGCCTCGTGAAATTCACGGACCTATCATCTAATGCCCCAGACCAATGGACGTGGAACTTCGGCGATGGCGGAGGCAGTGTACTTCAAAATCCTCTGCATCAGTATATCTCAAGTGGTGTGTTTGATGTTCGATTGATTGCGAAAAATGCCAATGGTTCTGACACCTTAACGAAGACAGCTTATATCGAAGTGAGTCCGGCCTATTGCGCTATTGGAATTTCTGAAGTTCAGAACTTGGAGGATTGGAGCGTATTCCCGAACCCAAATTCTGGAAAAATTCGCATCGATCTCAGCAGCTTTCAGAATAAGGAGGTTCAACTCAGCCTGCTCGATCTGAGCGGAAGAATCGTGCAACAAGAGCTTTTGATATCTGCTGAAAATGAATTTCACGATATGCAGCTTAATCCACTGAGTGCAGGCAGCTATCTTTTACTTTTGGAGTCTGCTGAACATCGAAGCAGTAAATTGATTTTCTACCGTCCGTGAACCAAAGGATACTCAGTCTTTTTCTTCTATTCATTGGCTTCACCCTGAATGGACTTGCTACCCACGACGTTGGGGGTAGCCTTGCCTACGAGTTTAAAGGAGATCCCGATGGCGATGGCTTGTACACCTACGACATTATTCTCACGACCTATCAGAATTGCAATTCACAGTTTTGGTGGACCACAGGAAACGGGAACTTTCCCTTCGCCACCCAAGAAGTTGGCGTGTATGAGGGAAGTGATGTCGCTACGAACATCACTCTAAATCAAAGAGTAACCTTAAGTCTCAACTCAGTAGATTCAAACAGAATTGACATCGACCTGCCTTCGGGC
>CAXAIH010000296.1:0-2771 GCA_963968755.1 uncultured Flavobacteriales bacterium | reverse complement strand
CGTGCGCTCGGCGTGTACGAAAAGGGCTCTCTGTAACTCGCACGGCAGCCTCTCGCGCTGAATGTTGCTGTTTTCGTCTTCGCCGGCAATGTGGTACACCATATCGTCGATTACGAAAGTTCCCGACGCCCAACGGCCTGCACCTGGGTGAGGCTCTTGTTCGTGCCAAGTATCATTGGCTGGGTTGTAGCGGTAAAATTCGCCTTCATCTAAGTTTTGATGGTCAACTCCTTCACCTGAAAGGATATAGCCCATTCCGCCATAGCTAAATTGGGTGCCTGCAACACGCTCTTCACCTGGGAAGTCGTTTAGCTCTGTCCAGTCGCCGTCGATGGAATTAAATTTATAGAAGTCATTGAAAATGCCGTCCCCATGACCGAAGCCAACGTATGCATCTGTTCCAATAGCAAAGTAGTAGGGGTGATGTCGTCTTTTTCCTGGAAGATTGCCTTGCTGTGACCAGCTGTCCGTGGCGATGTCGTATTCCCACCAGTCTCTCTGGTTCCCGCTAGCATCATCTCCAAGACCTACGTATAGTTTGCCGTTGTCCGTAATCATAAAGGCAGGGTGACGACGTCCTGAACAACCGCAGGCCGTTAATTCAGTCCATTGTTGAGTAGAAGGATCATACTCCCACAAGTCGTTCAAACGCTGGTTTCCAGAACCTAAGCCGAACCCTATGTAGGCTTTTCCGTTGAACGCTGCTCCGTAAGCAAAACCACGTGCTGGACCAGGGAAATTTGGAAGTTGTGTCCATGTGTCAGTAGCTGGGTCGTACTTCATGAAATCGTTGAGCAGTACAAATGGCGGTGCTACACCTGTTACCACATACCCTTCTCCATTCAGAGTAAAGGTTCCTGGATGATGACGAGAGAGATTTGGAAGGTCAGCTTTCTGTTCCCAGTCTGTTTGGGCAAAAAGAGTGGTTGAGAAAACAAGAAGAAAAACAGTAAAAACGGATTTCATGCAATTGGATTTTTGGGTTGATTGGCAGTTCAACAGCGCTAAATCGTAGATTGTTCAAATGTACTCTAAGCGAGGCTTCTTAAACTGTTCTTTGAGTGACAGAAACCAACAATAAGAGATTTACCCTCTCAGCTTGTTAAGCAATTTCATCAATGAAAAGTTCTTTTCCCATGAACGCAATTTGATCTCCTTCCCGGAGGCTCATCAGACTTCGGGCTATAGGTGCATTGCTTGAGATACAGAAAACGGATGTTTCCTGAACTTTGATTTCCCCCAAACTGATCGAGATGTAGTAAAATGCATCCTCTGTTTTGATGAGTGAGCCCAACTGTATTTTGCCATGTTTCTGGTTTGGGTTTAGGCGTTCCAGCTGATGCACTGCTTTTACGAGCTCAGCGTGGTTGAGCTCAACTTTCTCTAGCTCCTGACGAGCCATTTCACGCGAGGTTTCGTGTTTGTCGCCAGCGCTGCCTTTGGTTTCGTTGTGCAGGGACTCTTTTGCCTCAGAGATGCGCTCGTCGCTTTCTGAGTGCCGCACCCTCATTTGATCCAAGCATGTATGGTGCAGCTTCATTTTGAGCTCCAGCATTGCACTCTGATGCATTACTTCCACTTACTGTTACATCCCATACTCGGATGCTGTGCATCTGAAACATCATTTCCTTGAAGCAGGAAATCTAAGGCGGCGGTCAATTCACCGCCGTGGGCTTGACCCATATTTGGACGTGTTTCATCAAAGCGCCCTCTATAGACACAAGCTAGATTTCCGTCGAAGACAAAATAGTCTGGCGTACATTCTGCTTTGCAGGCTTTGGCTACCTCTTGACTCTCGTCGTAGAGGTAGGGGAGAGGATAACCCAAATTCTTAGCCACTTCACTTTCGCCGCCAAGACCTTTTCCTCGGCTTCGGCTCTGGTTTGGGTTCCGGCTTCGGTTCTGGTTTGGGCTTAGCGGCTTCGATGGCCTTCGCCTCTTCGGCCCTTTTTGTAGCTTCTGCTTCCTCTTTGGCCTTTTCCTCGGCCCTTTTTGCAGCTTCTGCTTCCTCTTCAGCCTTTTTCTTTGCCTCCTCTTCCTTAGCTTTCTTATCAGCCTCTTTCTCCGCTTCTTTTTTAGCCTTTAACTCTGCCAAGAGTCGATCTATTTCAGCTTGCTCCTTGTCGGCTGCTTCCTTGGCTTCCTCTACAACGGCACCTTTTTCTTCTGCCACTTCACTTTCTTCTTCGGTGTTTTCTTCTACAGTTATTGATTCAACCACTTCTTCCAATTCATCTTCAGCATCAGTAAATTGTTCCACTCCAAAACCATTCATGTCAGGCAATTGGAAATTGCTACTGGAGGCTGAACTGGTTGTGATGAATGCTATAGAAAGTGTTAACCCAAGAAGCAGAAAACCGAGCAAAGGTTGGTTTGGCGATTGAATGCGCACTTCTTTGATCTTATCTACAAAGAAATATGATTCACCATCTGTGAGCTGATGAATTGCCCATAGCAGGGAGCCTATATAAGCTAGCACAAAACCAACAACCAAGCCTAAGAGGAGAGCCATTGCCAATAATCCTAGAATGTAGCCGATATACCTTATTATGACCGATGCATTTGTTGTGCCCTGGATTTCGCTCAATACCGCAAGCCGAGGATTCATCTTTTCATCTTCCTTTGCCTGTTGTGTGCGCAAATCTTCCTGTTCTAATTGATGCTCTTTCACTTTGGCTAATAGAATATCAAGTGTGCTCATTCCTTCAAAATCAATAGCAGGAGCCTTATTTTCTGTGGCCTTACCAGTACTCTTTTGTGCAGTATACTTG
>CAXAIH010000295.1:0-2779 GCA_963968755.1 uncultured Flavobacteriales bacterium | reverse complement strand
ATTCAACTCTATCCGCCCATTCACTTTTTCCCACAAAAGCTCGCAGGAAAGTTATTCCCACATGAATCGTCCTTTGGGACATCCACTTGGCGCAAACTTCAATGAGGGGCTTCTCGAAATGCTCTATTTCACCGAGAAGTGGGACTTTAACCTTCGCTTCTTTTCTGCGGGAATTGGCTTGGACACTGGAAGTGTGAGTAATGGTCAGAATGTCTTGTTATCCTACGAATTGCGGGAAGGCACTTACGGGCATAAAACGGGTCAAGGACTCAAAACGGACATCAATCACGCTCAGGCCTCCGTTTCTTATTTGCTCTGGCCAACGCTAGGAGTAAAGGCCAACCTTCAGCTGGGCTATCGAATGTCTTCAAACCCTGTCGAGAAGACGGATGATTTCTATTTCAGAATCGGAATTGGGACCAACTTGAATCGGGTGAATCGTTTCTATTAGCGGAGAACGTTGATTCGGTCTGAATCCATTTTGATAAAGGCAAACAGCAGTAGCGTAAATCCCCACAAGGAAGATCCTCCATAGCTAAAGAAGGGAAGTGGAATCCCAATTACAGGAGCGAGCCCGATAGTCATACCTATGTTGATGGCAAAATGAAAGAAGAAGATCGAGGCGACACAATAGCCGTATATTCGGGCAAATTTTGAGCGTTGCTTTTCAGAGAGATACACGATTCGAAACATGAAAAAGACGAAGAGAATTACCACGACCATTGAGCCCACAAAGCCCCATTCTTCTCCTACCGTGCAGAAGATAAAATCTGTACTCTGTTCGGGTACAAAGTCAAATTTCGTTTGTGTGCCTTGCAAGAAGCCTTTACCAACCCAACCGCCAGAACCGATGGCAATTGTAGATTGGTGCACATTGTAGCCAGCTCCTGTTGGGTCTGAGGTAATCCCCAGAAGTTCATTGATGCGGTCCTGCTGGTGAGGACTGAGCACCTCCTCAAAGATGTAATCCACACTAAAGACATATCCTGAAACAAAGATCACAGCAGCCCCAAGGACGATAGGCAGTTGCTTAACCTTTCGAAACAGAAAGAAGATGATGAGGGCCAGAATGGAAACAAACAACATGATGATGTATACTCCTTGAATGCTGATGTCGAAAGGCAAGTTGATTGTTGAATCGCGGAGGAGAAGAGAGAGGATGAATAGAAAGGCGCTCATCAATCCGAACAGCAAAACATTACCTGAGAGACCTTCTCGGTAAAGAACGAAAATGAGGGCGGTATAGACAAGAACAGAACCTGTGTCTGGTTGAAGGAGAATGAGGCCCGCAGGACTTAAGATGATGAGAAAGGCGATCGCTCTCGTTTTGAAGCCCTTGAAGGATTTTGTCAAGGAGGAGAGATAATTACTTAGTGCGAGTGCGGTGGCAAATTTTGCGAGTTCTGAGGGTTGGAAGCTGATAGGCCCTAATACGAACCAGCTTTGAGCACCCTTTATTTCCTTTCCAAAAACCAGCACCCCTGCAAGCAGCGCCAGCGAAAAGATAAAGATGGGATAGGAGAAGGTTTGGAAAAATCTAAAATCCAACTGTAAGCAAACAACGGCTATTAGGGCAGCTGTTCCTATCCATAGCAACTGCTTTCCATACAATTGAGATAGGTCGAAAATGCTGCTGAAATCTTCCGAATAGGTAGCCGCGTAAATATTGAGCCAGCCAAGAAGTACCAACACGGCAAACAAGGCTATGAGCGTATAGTCGTAGGCCCCTCTTTTACTCCGGTCGGTCATAGATTTCTGAAAATTGTGCGTCCAAAACACGTTTCTCTTTTTCCTTACGAATCACTTCGCCGTAAATGAATTTCTCCATCATCAAGGAGCTGATGGGCGCAGCCCACACACCTCCAAAATCGCTGTATTCAACATATGTCGCAATGGCAATTTTTGGATTGTCGCGCGGTGCAAAGGCAATGAAAACGGAGTGATCGGGCCAAGGGTCATTTTGAACAGTTCCTGTTTTTCCACAAACCTCAATTGAATCCATGCGTGCACGTCGGGCGGTTCCACCGGTTTCATTCACCACCTTCGACATGGCTTTGATGATGGGTTCGTAATGCTCAGGATCGATGCCACTTTGCTGTTTTTCTGTGTAAGGTTTTAAGGCCTGACCAGAATCTCCTACCGATTGGACTAAGTGCGGCAGAAAGTAGTATCCACGATTGGCTATCGTAGCAGCAAGGTTCGCCATTTGGATAGGAACCACACCAAGTTCGCCTTCACCAATACTGTTTGAATAAATGGTAGAAAAGGCCCAGCGATCGTCACCGTACCACTTGTCGTAAAATGCATCACTTGGAACAGTTCCCCCAAGTACCCCAGGAATGTCTAACTCGAGGGGTTTCCCAAACCCAAAACGTTGGACAGAGTTCCTCCATTTGATGATCCCACTTTCACTATCTTGGAAAATGCTCTTTTTCTCACCACGCTGAATCATGCGCCGATACACCTCGTAGAAGTATGGATTGCATGAGTGTTGTATGGCCTCGACCAATTTGTCGTTGCTGTGCGAACCGTGGCAGCCAATAATACCTCGATTACAGGCGATTCTTGTATTGGGATTGATCAGACCGTCTTGCAAAGCGATGAGGCTCTGAACAATTTTAAATATAGATCCAGGTCGATATTCAGCGTTAATCGCTCGGTTGAAAAGAGGAGTGAGGGTGTCGTTCGCAGCCAATTCTCGATAGTTTTTAGAACGTTCTCTTCCCACCAACAGATTTGGGTCATAACCTGGGCTGGCCACCATGCAAAGTATCTCGCC
>CAXAIH010000294.1:0-2803 GCA_963968755.1 uncultured Flavobacteriales bacterium | reverse complement strand
ATTGTTTTGCCGTTCGAATTCCACCTGCCGGTTTCATTCCAATCATTTTTCCGGTACTCAAATAATAATCGCGGATGGCCTCCAGCATTACCAAGGTAACGGGCATATTGGCTGCAGGGCTTATTTTACCAGTACTTGTCTTAATGAAGTCGGCACCGGCTTGCATGCTGATGTCAGAAGCTAAGCGCACTTGATCAAAATTATCTAGTTCGCCGGTTTCAAGAATTACCTTCAAACGGGCAGGTCCACATGCTTCCTTCACCGAAGCAATTTCATCGAAAACATAGTTTAAATCACCTGAAAGAAGAGCACCTCTTGAAATGACCATATCTACTTCATCAGCTCCTTCCGATACAGCGAACTTCGTTTCTTCAATTTTCAAATTTTGAGCCGATTGACCTGATGGAAAAGCGGTGGAGACAGAGGCAACTTTGATTCCTGAGCTGCCTAAACTTTGCTTGGCTGTTTTAACCATACTAGGGTAAACGCATACGGCAGCAACATTTGGTAATCCTTTATAGGAGTCGTGAAGGTGTTGTGCTTTGTAACACAATTGACGGACTTTTCCGTGCGTGTCTTTCCCTTCAAGGGTTGTTAAATCAATCATGGATAGGGCCAGTTTAAGGCCATCCACTTTCGACTTTTTCTTTATGCTTCTAGCGGTAAATCTGCTAGCGCGTTCAAAAACGCCAACTTGGTCGATTGCCCTACGGGCTTTTGGTGAAACGAAGGACATATAAATTCAAAGATAGCATACTACATTTGCGTCATGGCGCACATCCCCGAAAACATCTTCCCCATCCACGACCGTTCTCTTAGCCGAGAAGATCGCGAGGCTTTGCTCGAACAAAAAGGCCAATGCATTTGGTTCACTGGACTCTCGGGTTCAGGCAAGTCTACCATTGCGCTCGAACTTGAGCGAAGCTTGTACAACAAAGCTTTGAAGAGCATGCTTCTCGATGGAGACAACGTGCGCGCAGGCTTAAACAATAACCTTGGATTCTCGGAAGAAGACCGCAGCGAAAACATTCGACGTATTGCGGAGGTCAATCACCTTATGATAGAGGCCGGCTTAATCGTGATCAACTCTTTTGTTTCTCCCACGGAACAGATTCGAGATTTGGCTCGAGAAATTGTTGGTGCAGAAAACTTCAAAGAGATTTTCGTAAACACCCCACTTGAAGTTTGCGAAGCCCGAGATGTAAAGGGGCTCTACAAAAAAGCTCGAGCAGGAGAAATCAAAAACTTCACAGGAATAGATTCGCCCTTTGAAATACCGAAGAATCCCTTTCTAGATCTAAAAACCAACGGACGAACGCCCGAAGACTGTGTTAGTGAAATTTTGACGGCCCTTAAGCTGAACTAGAAAGCCGAACTACTTCACGAATCATTGTTCACTTCTCAGAAAATAATCCTTCGAAGCTCTTCTTCCTTTCAATAATTTCGCAAGAACCGAATGAGTAAAAAAGAAGACAAGTTCAACAGGCGAAGATTACGCTCATCCTATTTCACCGTGATTGTGAGCATTAGCCTGGTGCTTTTCATGATGGGATTGATTGGCCTTATATTGCTTCAGGCGCAAAAGCTGTCTACACATGTGAAGGAGAACATTGGCTTCACGGTAATTCTCAAGGATCAGGTTAAGGAGGTAGAAGTGGCCCGTTTGCAGAAGTCATTGGACGCCTCTTCCTATGTGCATGCCACTGAATATATTGACCGTGACCGGGCTGCTGCAGAATTGCAGGATGACCTCGGAGAAGACTTTGTTGATTTCTTGGGCTATAATCCGCTCTTGGCATCTATCGATGTGAACCTGAAGGCCGACTATGCCAATCCGGATAGCTTAAAATGGATTGAAGCTGATTTGATGCAAAATCCAAAAGTGAAAGAGGTCTTTTATCAAAGGAATCTTGTTGCTCTCGTGAATGAAAACATCCAGCGAATCAGCTTAGTACTTTTAGGTTTCAGTGTGCTTCTTCTCGTTATTGCGATTGCACTCATCAACAATAGCATTCGTTTGGCCATATACTCACGACGTTTTCTCATTAGGAGCATGCAACTTGTTGGAGCTACAAGCTCGTTTATTCGGCGGCCTTTCATTTGGCGCGGAATTCTAAATGGTGTGTATGGCTCCATCATCGCGATAGGCTTTCTATCTGCCTTAATTTACTTCGCCCAAAATGAGTTTCCAGAGCTCTTTGACATTCAGGACCAACAGCTGTTCGCCACCTTATTTGGAATCGTACTTTTGCTCGGCGTCATCATCACATGGTTCAGTACCTTTTTTGTTGTGAGTCGCTACCTCAGACTTAAAACGGATAAACTCTATCAGGAATGAGTGAAGTAAAAGAAGGCTTGCCTTTCAAACGAAACAACTACTATCTCTTCATTGGCGGGATCGCTTGTGTACTTGTGGGCTTTGTGCTAATGACAGGTGGAGAGCCAACAGACCCCAACGTTTTCAACCCGGAGGTCTTTAGTCCAACACGAATCACCGTAGCACCTCTACTAATCCTCAGTGGTTTGGCGGTGATTATGGTCGGCATCTTCAAACGCTTTAAGTAATTCTTATTGGGCTTGTTAGAAGCGCTCATCCTTGGGATCATTCAAGGTCTCACCGAGTTTTTACCCGTGAGCAGCAGTGGTCATTTAGAATTGACCAAAGCGCTTTTTGGGAACAATCGTGTTCCGGAAGAAAGCATGTTTTTTACCGTTGCTGTCCATGGTGGAACCGCCTTAAGCACCATCATCGTTTTCCGAAAAGACATCGCTGAAATTATGTCGGGGCTTTTCAAAGGAAATA
>CAXAIH010000293.1:0-2813 GCA_963968755.1 uncultured Flavobacteriales bacterium | reverse complement strand
ATGGGGAGCGCCTCTAAAATTGATTTCTGGCTTCCCACCTCCCATGTTCTACAGTGAATCGCCACACGGTGTTGGAATGGGTGGCGTTGTCGCAGCAAGTATGGGTTCGGAAAAAAGCGGCCATTCAAAATCAGCTCATTGTCCTCATAACCTAAATTGCTTCCACGACTACGATGAAGCCCTGGCTTATGCGAAAGAAGTAAACAAACCCTTGATGGTGGACTTTACGGGATGGGCATGTGTGAACTGCAGGAAGATGGAAGAGCAAGTTTGGTCGGACCCTTCCGTGTTAAACCGCTTGAGTGAGAACGTTGTGCTTGTATCGCTATACGTAGATGAGAAGTTAGAGCTTCCTGAAAGCGAACAGAAAGAAGTGAAAATTGGTGAGAAGACTAAAATCCTGAAAACTGTGGGTAACAAATGGAGTTACTTCCAAGCCTCTAAATTTGGAACCAATTCTCAGCCTTACTACGTCATCCTAGATCACGAGGGAAACGCCCTTCATGAATCTGCGGCCTACGATCCGGACATCCCAAAGTTTGTTGACTGGCTAGATCGAGGAACCAAACTCTTCAGTTCAAAATAGCATTCATGAAACTAGTAAAAGCCAGTTTCGAGGAAGCGGCCGAAGTACTTCGAAACTTCTCTACCGAACAGAATTTCTTGAAAATCGAATCTGCAGCCTCTCTGATGTCTCAAAGTCTGGCTCGAGATGGACGCATCATTTCTTGTGGAAATGGTGGCTCCATGAGCGATGCTATGCACTTCGCTGAAGAGCTCTCGGGCAAATTTCGCGAAGAACGAAAAGCATACGCTGCCATGGCCATCAGTGATGCCGGACATTTGAGCTGCGTTGCGAACGACTATGGCTATGCTGAAGTTTTCTCGAAGTTCATTGAAGCCCAAGGAAGACCCGGAGACTCTCTACTTGTAATCAGCACGAGTGGAAATTCTGAAAATGTTTTGCGAGCAGCGAAAAAAGCGCGCTCCATTGGGATGAACGTAATTGGCCTTACAGGAAAGAGCGGTGGACCACTTGCCGAGCTCTGCGACATTGAAATTCGTGTAGAGCATATGTCCTACTCAGATCGAATTCAGGAAGTTCACATCAAGATTATCCATTGTTTGATTGAAACCATCGAACACAATTTCAAAAGTGCTTCTGAATGATTCAGAATAAGAAGGTCGTCGTAGTTATGCCTGCTTACAACGCAGAATTAACCCTAGAAAAAACCTACCTGGAGATTCCTCGTGACATTGTCGACGAAGTGATTCTTGTAGACGATCACAGCTCAGATAACACCTCTGAAGTGGCCAAGAAAATTGGGGTTGAGCACGTTATTCGTCACGACGACAACAAAGGCTATGGCGGGAATCAGAAAACCTGTTACAATAAAGCTCTCGAGCTAGATGCCGACATTGTGATCATGGTTCACCCCGACTATCAATACACGCCTCAGCTGATTCCGAGTATCGCCTATATGCTAGCGCAAGATCTCTATCCCGTTATCCTCGCTTCACGCATATTAGGAAAAGGAGCGCTCAAGGGTGGCATGCCGAAATACAAGTACGTCGCCAATCGACTGCTTACTTTGTTCCAGAACATCATGATGAATCAGAAACTCTCTGAATATCACACAGGCTATCGAGCATTTTCAAGGGAGGTTCTGGAATCCATCAATTACAATGGAAATTCTGATGATTTCGTCTTCGACAATCAAATGTTGGCTCAGATTGCATACAAAGGCTTCGATTTTGGCGAAGTTACCTGTCCAACCAAATATTTCGAAGAGGCCTCATCCATCAATTTCTCGCGCAGCGTGTCTTATGGACTTGGTGTGCTAAAAACCTCCGTTTTGTTCTTCTTAGGAAGAATGGGAATCTACCAATCTAAGATCTTTCGTGACTAAGCTTGAAAAAGCTCGAAGTTGATCGCCTCAACTTTTTTCACTTCTGGAACTGCCTTCAAGATTGCTTCTTCAACACCTGCCTTGAACGTCATATTATTCATGTGGCAACTTGTACAAGCACCTTTAAGCTCCACTTGCACCACTCCGTCTTCAGAAACAGAAACGATTTCTAAATCACCTCCATCTTGCTTCACAAACTGACGGAGGTCGGTTAGTGAATTTTCAATACGTTCTTTCAGTTCCTCGAATGGCATACGCTCAAATGTAGTTCTTTAGAGCTGAAGCTTCTTCAACAATTGATCAGCTAGGTCATTGAATGCTTGAGCTTGTTTGGTGTCCGCTTGAAGAACGGTAGGACGTCCAACATCTCCAGACTCCCGAATGCTTTGAACCAAAGGAATTTCACCCAAGAAATCTGTGTTCATTTCTTCACTTAAGGCCTTAGCGCCCTCCATTCCGAAGATGTAATACTTGTTATCCGGAAGTTCAGCAGGTGTGAAGTAACTCATGTTCTCAACGATTCCCAAAACAGGAACTTGCACCGATTCCAAACGAAACATATTGATTCCTTTTCTAGCATCAGCAAGCGCAATAGGTTGCGGAGTACTAACGATCAGTGCACCCGAAAGCGGAGCTTCTTGAACCATAGTCAAGTGAATGTCGCCCGTTCCAGGAGGGAGATCAATCAACATAAAATCCAGCTCACCCCAATGTACATCTTTCATCATTTGCTCGAGGGCCTTGCTCGCCATTGGTCCACGCCAAACAACAGCATCGTTCGCCTGAGCGAAAAACCCAATGCTCATGAGTTTCACGCCATAGGAATCAATGGGCAATATTTTCTGTTTACCATCAATGTCTGTAGGCTTTGGTTTTTCAAAAGCCACGTCGAACATATAAGGT
>CAXAIH010000292.1:0-2816 GCA_963968755.1 uncultured Flavobacteriales bacterium | reverse complement strand
GTCGAGAGCTGCCTCAGTTCAGATTGTATATCAGTTCGGTGAGCCTGAATGGTTGGGAGGGAAAAAGTAATCCTCCACTAGATCAGAGCCCGATATAAAACTACTTTTCAACTGAGCTCCTTCCGGGATTATGGAAGCAGTTGGACCATCTTCCAGCTCTACCCGAGTTGATCGGATTCTTCTCAGCTCATTCCAAGTCTTATCCTGCAAAAACCACGATAAGGTTTGAGGGCCTCCTTCAACTAGTATGGATTGAATGCCGGCCTTAAAAAGCAAGGCGAGGAGAGCTTTTGAATCAGTCCAATTGTCAAGTTTCAAGTATTCAATATCTCTATCTTTGTAAACTTTTAACTTGTTTATTACAGTATACTTAGATTCTTTAAGCTCTATTAATGCTTCATTTATTTTCAAGTCGGGATCAAGGAGGATGCGAAGAGGGCTTTTACCGTTCGTGTTCCGCACGTTTAGCTTGGGCTTATCAAGTTCAAAAGTTCTTCTGCCTACAACAATTCCATCCACCTTTGCTCGAAGTTCATGGCTCAAAATATCTGTGAGTGGGTCGCTTATTTTGGCAGCTTTTTGAGAAGCGTCGATGCGGTGTTTATCTACAAAGCCATCCGCACTTTCTGCCCATTTTAAATACACGTATGCCAAGCCAGTTGTTTGACCCCAAACGAAAGCCTTATTCAGCTTTCTTGCTTCTTCTTCGAGCAGGCCAGTAGATACCTTGACGCCAGCTTCTCGAAGTCGGGCTATTCCTTTTCCTGAGACCAAGGGGTTTGGGTCGACCATGGCTACAACAACACGAGGAATCTCGTGGTTTATGATCAGATCAGCGCATGGTGGCGTGTTACCATGATGTGAGCAGGGTTCTAAGCTCACATACAGGCTTGAATTCGATAACAAGTCAGGCCTTTGGCAGTTCTTTATCGCATTCACCTCGGCGTGAGCGCCTCCAATCTTTTGATGATAGCCTTCTCCGATGATGTTTCCGTCGTGAACTATCACGCAGCCAACCATTGGGTTCGGTGAGACAGAAGCTTCACCTTTCGCAGCAAGCTCCAGGCATCTTTGCATAAAATGAACTTCAGCCTCTTTCTGAATCATGTTGCAAATTTAGTTTAAGAACTACTTTTGAGGCGTGGGACCAGGGAATAACTCAGCAAAGGATTGGAGAATCTTCGTAAGCGACAACTTAAGCGTATTATACGCCGAAGCTGAAAGGCAGTCGATAGTCAATATGCTTTTCGAAAGTTTGTTTTCTATGAAGCCTATTGATCTGATTCGGGATCCCAATCGACGGATAAGTGAATCTGAAATTCTGCAGCTCAATAAGTCTCTCAAACGACTCAAGAGCAAAGAGCCGGTGCAATACGTGCTGGGTAGTACTTCATTTTATAATTGCGATATACTGTGTGACCCTAGAGCACTCATTCCTCGACCCGAAACTGAGGAAATGGTAGATACCATCGTCAAGGATTTAGGAGTTGACTTTGAAGGTTCGATCATTGATCTTGGTACCGGAACGGGCTGCATTCCAATTGCTTTAGCCAAGGCGCTTTCGAAAGCTCAAATATGCGCTACGGATATATCTGAAAGTGCTTTGGAACTGGCAGATGAAAATGCCAAACGAAATCAGGTGGAGCTTAAGTTCGTGAGAGATGACTTTAGTCAAAGCAAGCTTGATGAACACTTTGATGTGATTGTATCAAACCCACCTTATGTGTTGCTCAGCGAAGCTGCCGAAATGGAGGAGAGGGTGAAGGAATTTGAGCCGCACCTGGCCTTGTTTAGCCCTGAAGACAACGACTTATTCTCTTACGAACACATCTTGAAGTTCAGCAAAAGAAACCTAGCGCCAAATGGCTGTATTTATCTTGAATTGAATGCGGACACAGCGGAACGCGTCCTACAGATGTATTTGAAGGAATATCCTAATGCACATTTCCTGAATGACCTTTCGGGGAAACAGCGCTACTTAAAAGTATAGTGATGAATCCCCTATGGATAGACAATGTCTTCCATAGCCTCGAAACAATCGTCTTTTGAACCATCCTTTTGAAGGATGTCAATAAGCGTGTCGATGATCTTGTCAACTTTTCCATGAGGAAAACCGAGCCCCACAGCAAAACGGCGTGACCAATTAATTTCGTTGGCTTCCACGATGTCGTCAGCCAATACCATCCGGATAAGGTTGTACATCTGATAGAAACGATCCTCTTTGGAAGAAGGCGGCGTGAATGGCATTTCTTTAATGTTGTTCATTACCTCTCCGACTTCCTCTTGGGTATGTCCAAGTTCCTTGGCGATATGGTGCAAGAAAATCATTTCTGGTTCGTCCACCGTACCGTCAGCCAAAGCGATTTTAGCGAGGTTTCGGAAATGACTCTTATGTCGTTCAGACTCGCCTGAGGAAAATGCGTCAAGTATGCTCATTCAATTTTATTTAGACCGCAAATATAGTTTTAGCTCTCATTCGAAAGCTCTTTTCGAATCCAACTTTATTTCAGCGAATGCGCTCTTGCTTGAAACCAGTGTAAAGTCGCCCTGATTTCGAAACCAAGTCATCTGCCGTTTCGCGTATCTCCTGCTGTTTTGCTTAATTCTTTCAATCGCTTGTTCCAAACTCAAGGTGCCTTCGAGGTATTGAAACAATTCAGAATAGCCAACAGTTTTCATGACTTCAAGCTCTTTAAACGCAGTGAGGGATTTTACTTCGTTCAGAAGACCCTCAGCCATCATGGCATCTACACGCTCGTTGATTCTTACGTAGAGATCCTCTCGAGGCATATCTATAGCATAAGACCGAACTGACC
>CAXAIH010000291.1:0-2827 GCA_963968755.1 uncultured Flavobacteriales bacterium | reverse complement strand
CACAGGCTACCAAGAGTGGTTTTTTTTCTTTCTTATTCTTTAGGAAGTTTGCAAGCTTGGCTGAATGCGTTGTTTTACCCGAACCTTGAAGTCCAGCCATCAAGATGGTGGCGGGATTCCCTTGAATATTAAACTCGGCTTTTTCACCTCCCATGAGCTCGGCCAACTCATCGTGCGTAACCTTAACAAGAAGCTGACCCGGTGATAAAGAATTCAACACATCTTGCCCCAGTGCCTTCGCCTTTACGGATTCCGTAAACTGTTTCGCAATCTTAAAATTCACATCGGCATCGAGAAGAGATCTTCTGACCTCTTTCATCGTCTCGGCGACATTGATTTCCGTAATCTGGCCGTGTCCTTTAAGGACCTTAAACGACCGTTCTAATTTGTCTTGTAAATTATCAAACATCAGTTTCTACATTTTCTCAGGAACCTCGATTCCTAGCAAACCTAAAGAAGATTCAATCACCTCACCTACTTTCAACGAAAGCGATAAACGAAATGAAGTCAACACCTCATCATCGTCGTTTACAATCGGTAGGCTCTGATAAAAAGTATTGTAAGTTTTCACGAGCTCATGGCAATGGTTCGCAATGAGTGCCGGATTCAGTTGCTGAGCAGCTTCCTCCAAAGTTCCAGCATAGTCGTAGAGCACCTTTAGGATATTGCGCTCTTTTTCATCCAATTTAATATCGCTCCAATCCTTCTTTCCAAAATCACCCGCCTTGCGAGCTACAGAGCGTGTTCTCACAAAGGCATACTGAAGGAAAGGTCCTGTGTTTCCATTAAAATCAATGGACTCAGCCGGATTAAACATCATCTCCTTTTTCGGGTCCACTTTCAGCATGAAGTATTTCAAAGAGGCCATTCCAATCTGCTCGTACACATCAGCTTTATCCTTTTCAGCCATTCCTTCTAGCTTACCCAACTCTTCTGTTTTCTGCTTTGCTGTTTCAGCCATTTCAGCCATCAACTCATCCGCATCTACCACAGTTCCTTCCCTCGACTTCATCTTGCCTTCAGGCAGAGTGACCATTCCATAAGAGAGGTGGTCACATTCTTCAGCCCAAGCGTATCCCAATTTCTTCAAGATGAGAAAAAGCACCTTGAAGTGGTAATTCTGCTCATTTCCGACGGTATAAATAAGCTTGTTCAATTCCGGATATTCCTCGAAACGCAGAATAGCAGTTCCGATATCCTGAGTCATATATACAGCTGTTCCATCGGATCTTAAAAGAATCTTTTGATCGAGTCCATCTTCTGTCAGGTCAATCCAAACCGAACCGTCTTCCTTCTTGAAAAAAACGCCCTTTTCAAGACCTTCTTGAACTTTCTGCTTTCCTAAAACATAGGTCTCCGATTCGTAGTACAGCTTGTCGAAGGAAACACCCATTCGGTCATAGGTCGCTGTAAAGCCGGCATACACCCAAGAATTCATTTTCTCCCAAAGGGCGTATACTTCTGGATCTTTTACCTCCCACTTACGAAGCATAGCTTGGGCCTCTTTTAATATGGGAGCCTGCTTTTCAGCTTCTTTGGAATCCATTCCACCCTTCACCAATTCGGCGATTTCAGCTTTATACTCCTGATCGAAACGCACATAGTACTTTCCCACTAGGTGGTCTCCCTTCATACCTGATGATTCGGGAGTTTCACGTTCACCGAACTTTTGCCAGGCCAACATCGATTTACAGATGTGAATTCCTCTATCGTTGATGATCTGTACCTTTTCAACCGGACGGCCGGAGGCTTCTAAAACTTTGGCAACAGAATAGCCCAAGAGGTTGTTCCGAATATGACCAAGGTGTAAGGGCTTGTTCGTGTTGGGAGAAGAGTATTCCACCATCACGTTTTGACTTTTTCCAGCGCGATGACCATGACGTGGATCTGTGAGTACATCCTTCAAGAATTGCAACCACCGACGATCTGAAAGACTGATATTGAGGAAGCCTTTTACCACTTGATACCCTACAGCGGCTTCAAAGTTTTGCAAGAGGTCCTGCCCTATTTTCTCTGCCGTTTCTTCAGGTTTCTTCTTCGAAGTTCGGAGCAATGGAAATACAACAAGAGTAAATTCACCTTCGAATTCCTTGCGCGTTTTTTGTATTTGCAACTCCCCTTCAAACGAGCCGTATAAGCGCCCGATGCTTTCAATTAGAGCCGCCCTTAATTCTTCTTCCATTCAGTTACTTCTTCAGTTCTGCTACAAAACCTTCTAAAATCTCGAAGGTGGTCTCGGCCATTTTATTCTTCTTCTCGTCCAGCGTAGGATTCACCTCCACGGTTTCCATACAAACTAGGCGTTCATCGTGTGCAAAATGCTTCAAGATCTCCAGAGCTTCATCTGGGCTTAATCCATTGGGAACCGGCGTTCCGGTGCCATGCGAAACAAGATCACAATCCATAGAATCCACATCGAAGGAGAGGTATATAATGTCAACATCCTTCAATCGACCTTTGATCTCCTCCAAACAAACTTCCAATCCTTTCTCTCGTAGTTCAGCGACCTGGTAGTTTCTCAAATTCAACTTTTCCATGAGGGCATCCTCTTGCTCCTCTGTATCCCGGACACCAATGAAAATAAGATCTTCAGGAAGCACTTTTGGACACAAACCCGCTAGATTCACGAGTTCTTCCCACAAGCCTAGTACCCTTTCATCCGGCACCCTTCGCGCATGTTCTTCATTATTGACACAAAGCGCAGTGGCCAGTGGCATGCCATGCATATTTCCGGTTGGTGTCGTCCAAGGTGTGTGAAGATCCGCATGCGCATCTACCCAGATTACAGCAAGTCGTCTTTCTGGGAAAGCTTTCTTAGCTCCAGCTA
>CAXAIH010000290.1:0-2877 GCA_963968755.1 uncultured Flavobacteriales bacterium | reverse complement strand
TACAAGAAATTTCATTTTGGCCTTTCTACACCTGCTCTTTTTGCACAGTCGTTTAATGCCAGGGAAGATCGCCAAGGGATGCGCTTATCACTCAACGAGATGCAATGGAATGCATATTCGTCAACGAATCTCAGCCTGAGCCGTTCTATTGAGTACCATCCGAGCCTCTTGCTGCGGGTTACCGGCGGAAGTCCGTTGCAGCTGCACGTCAACAACTACTTTCAGTATTTGCGAAAAATTGGGTTTGGATTAAGCTATCATTCCCTGCAAAACCTAAATGTGCATTTTGATTATCAGTGGGAGCAAATGCTCAAGTTTGGATATAGCCTCACCCATAACCTAGGAGCTTTAGGTGGGCAGTTTGCAGGCGGTTCACATGAGCTGATATTTGTGTACGGAATTAAAAATATGGCACGTTCCAAAATCAATTTGGAGCGCTTGATCATCAAAAAGAAGAAAGTCATTGGACGTAAAAGGTTACTTGATGGCAGAGATAAAGGCGTGCGCAAACCCGGAAGTAAGCTAAGTCCGAACTTTGCAGGAAGCAAGCTCAGCAGGCGCAAAACAGAGAGTGAGGCTAAAAAAGAGGCCAAGAAGCGGGCTAAGGAAACTAAGAACGAACGACAGCCGTACCAGCAGTAGCTCTCTCTCTCTCGCTCTCTCTCTCTCCTCATTATATTTCACACCAGGGTAGAATGTCAGGGCTTCCTTCACAAGCCAATTGAATGAAGGTGTAGTCCTTACCTATACCTCATGCTCAATTGCCTAAAACTGGTTTAGCTTCCTGTAGAAGAGTAGAGAGTATAGTTCATGGCAGACGGCCAACATACTAAGAATTGCATTGTGGTATATCAGTTCAAAAAGACTGTAAAGATGAAGGCCCAGATCTGATGACAATCGTCAAGCAGGAATTGCACTAGGCACACAATCATTCATGCCAATAGCTAACTCCCAAGAAAGAAATATAGAATGGTTTAGGAAGCTTCTGCCTTACCCTTATTGCTTTGCTTAACAACGAAAGTTTGAACGAAGCGCTCAACAGGGAATAGGAGTAAACCGAGTATTACGTTCAGCATTACCTTGATAAAGGCGATACTACCTACAACGGTCTCCAAGTTGTCCTCCACGTAGTTGATACCATATTCGAACACGATAATTACCGCAATAGAAGCCAAGATCGTCGCCGTTCTGGACCCACCCGTTTTTCTACCGTAGAACACCGCAAGAGAAAGCATAATCAGAATGATTACGAATTGCATAACGTAGAAGTAGATACTTGCGTAGAAAGGAATATTGATTTTGAATTTATAAGAACTCGCAACACTTTCAACACCATCGGCGTTCACGGCCTTCACGAGGAATTCATAGTTACCGGCAGTTAAACCAGCCAAATCGGCATAAGGAGTAGATGCTGGTTCAGACCAGGACTCATCCGATTTAGGACCTTTTAGCGAATAGGTGTAAGCGAGCTTTCTTGGGTTGTTCAGACTAACTCCCAGATACTCGATTCGAAGGTTGTTCTGTTCAGGTAAGAATTTGTGGTCCACCGGCCAACTAGCGGGCTTCTGATTGATTCTTAGGCCTTCTAAAGAAATAGTAGGTTTCACATCGTTGAATACATCGAGGTAAGGGTTGTACTTCACAGCCCCTAGGATGGTTCCGAACCAGATGTTGTTGTTTGCATCACGTCCGATGGAATTTGGGTTAATCTCAACTCCGAGAAACCCTTCTGCTTTTGAATAATGTGAGAAGGTTCCAGTTTTCTGATCGAATTTCTCAACGCCGTTTGTTGTCCCAATCCAGATGTTGTTGTCCTTATCAGCAACAATAGCGTATGGAGTAGAGGAGACCAAACCACTGTCTGTATTGTAATTGGTAAACTTCTCACCATCATATTTATACAAGCCTCCGGTATAACACCCAAACCAAAGATTTCCTTCTAAATCTTCTGCTGCACTCAACACAAAAGTGTGGTTCATACCGTCTTCAGGTCCCCATACCTTAAATTTCTCACCGTCCCAAGATGTTAACGACCCACCCAAAACGGCGAACCACATAGTTCCATTCTTATCCTTTAGGACCTTAAATACGTTGTTACCTCCAATGCTGTCTTTCTTTTCGGTGAACAGTGTAAGGGAGTTCAAGGCAGGATTAATCTTTACAATACCAGCAGGTGTTCCAAGCCAAAGGTTTTGATCATCATCTTCTGCAATAGAGTAGATCATGTCCTGAAGGTGATCTTCGATATTAACTCGTTCATAGGTGCCTACTTGAGTACGCTTAAAGAGCGAGCCTGATGCAGTTCCAAACCATACATTTCCTCGGCCATCAGGATAGAGAGAGAATACCGGCACATCAAACAACCCTTCCACCTTATAGTGTTTCGTGCTAATTGAGTCGTTGTTTACGTTATCGGCATTTAGCAGGTGAGTTACCCCTTCGTTCGTACCGAGCCAAATACTTCCATCAGCATCGGGAGCAACGGCCCATACAATGTTGTTTCTAAGTCCAACACTTTCGTCGTAAAGAATGAAGTGCTCCGATGTGTACTGGTTTAAGCCTACGTCCGTTCCAATCCAAATGGTGTTTTCACGGTCAAAAAACATGCACTTGACATTATAGAAGTTCAGACCTTGGTCTACCCCATAGTTTCTGAATTCATACGCTCCATCTTCGGCGCTCTTCGTAATTCGAATCATACCGTTGTCTGCAGTTCCTGCCCAAAGGTTTCCATTCGGATCTTCGAGCAATACATTAATACCATTCGAAATGAAGCCTGATTCTTTGTTCAGATAGTTCATGTCGGATTTTCCGAGCTTTCTCAAACCCTGAAAGTCTGTATCAGGGAAGTAGGTGATACCAGCGTTTGTACCTAAC
>CAXAIH010000289.1:0-2880 GCA_963968755.1 uncultured Flavobacteriales bacterium | reverse complement strand
GTCATACACATATTACAACGTTAGAGACCGAAAATATTGGGTAATGACAGACAAACTAGGCTTTGCAGACCCCACAGCAATTATAAACTGCGCAGCATTATGAATAAGATTATAATCGGAAAGCATACAGTTTCAAACGAAGATGTTCAAGCCGTTAATTTTTCAGAACTATTAGGCGGCGAGAAGGCTCATATCCTCTACACAGACCCGCCTTGGGGTGACGGCAATATGAAGTATTGGTGTACAAGCTTTGTTGCGAAACATCCTTCTTGAATGCATGTTGCAAGAAGAATGGAAATGGTGAGCACCATGTTATACCTACCAAGGAAAGAACGTAGCCATTATTGGAGATTTTATAGAGCATTGCTCCTTTAGTTTCTTTAAAGGTTCTTTGCTGCAGGATTCAGTCGGTGCTCTCGTCGCTCCAGGAGCAAAATCATGACATACACGCATGTATTGCTTTACCGATATCAGTCAGATTCTCGAACAAAAGGATCTGATTAAGACCTACATCTTCGGAGCCATCGAACTTGAAAAATTCGAACAAAAAGTTGATACGACCTCCCCTAGTCTTGAATTGATAGACGAGCTAAAATCAAGCTTTGAAGAGGATGTCACATTCCAAAAAGCCTATGAAGCCTTCAGCCCTGGTCGTCAACGTGGCTACCTCATCTTCTTTTCTTCCGCGAAACAATCCAAAACGCGACATGCACGAATCGATAAATACCGCCATCGAATTTTGAATGGATTCGGTATGAACGACGGCGTCTGTGGTCATTCAAAGCGAAAACCAAATTGTGATGGTTCGCATAAGAATCTTGAAGTAGATTAGTCGAGCCAAAACCAACACAACACTATGAAACTCGGTATTGTAATCTCCTCCAACGACCCTGAAACCGTTTGGAACGCATTTCGACTTGGAAACTTATCCCTCACGAAGAACGATCAGGTGAGTGTCTTCTTGCTCGCAAAGGGTGTGGAAGCAGAAGACCTAAGTTCGGACAGATTTGATGTTCAAGGACAGATGGAAAAATTTGTAGCAGGTGGAGGTCAGATATTGGCTTGCGGAACTTGTCTTAAAATCCGAAACTCCGGGGGAACAGAGCTGTGTCCGCTTTCAACCATGGAAGACCTGTACAAGCTCATTGATGAGTCGGATAAGCTCTTGAGTGTTTGAGATGGAGTGATGAGTGATGTGTGATGAGTGATGTGTGATGAGTGATGAGTGATGAGTGATGAGTGAAAAATAAACAGTTTTGCGATGCTTGTTCCCTAGCTTAAGTTGACTTCAACAGGCTTCCAGTAAGGTATATTCGACATTTGTACATACCTTAGAACACTATGAACTAGAAATTTTAGTCGGTCCTCTTGCAGGGCTTCATTCAAGAAGCGTAATCGTAACAGATTCCGATGGAACCGTTGAGTACACCGAGCAGGTAGCGGAAACAACGGAGGAGCTAGACTGCGAAAAAGCACTGAGCTCTCTTTAGGTGAATGCTGATGTCAAGGTCATGAAATGAGCTTCAAGAATCGCTTCACTATTACTTAATCTTAAGGTATCTTGGTGTAAACCAAATGCGAAGCGTTTAAAACCCTATCTTTGGGCACAATTTATATATTTTTTTTATGAGCACCGGTACAGTTAAATTTTTCAATGACGCCAAAGGATTTGGATTCATTACTCCAGAGGATGGAACCAAAGACGTATTTGTTCACGCAAATGGCCTTATTGACGAAATCAGAGAAGGAGACAAAGTGACCTACGATGTAGAAGAAGGTCGCAAAGGTTTGAACGCAGTAAACGTAAAAGTCGTTTAAGCGATTCCTTAAACTTATTTGTTAAAAGAAAAGCCCGTCGAAATCGATGGGCTTTTTTTATTTGCTTTGGTCAAGCTTAACGCAGTTCGTTGCAGCCCATCATTATACATCTCATACATGAAAGGAATTCAAGAAGTTGGACTCATCATCGCTTCAAGCCTTGTACTGAGCTCCTGCAGTCAAGAAGAAACCAAACAGCAAACTAGCATGCCCGAAAACATACTCCTGCAGGAATGGACTGGCCCTTACGGTGGTGTTCCTGCTTTCGATAAGATGAAACTTGAAGACGTATCAGATGCCATCCTAAAGGGCATGGAACTTCGCCTTCAAGAAATTTACGAAATCACCAGCAATGAGGAGGCACCTAACTTTAAGAACACCATAGAAGAATTAGAACGATCTGGCGCTCCCTTAAATAGAGCCTTCAATTACTACGGCATATTCAGCAGCAATGCTTCCAGCCCAGAATTTCGCGCGATTCAACAAGAACTAGCTCCAAAAATTTCTGAGTACAGTTCCAAAATCACACAAAACGAAAAACTCTTCCAGCGGATCAAGGCAGTCTATGATGCTTCCCAAGAAAAGCCACTCGAAGCCCAAGAACAAAGAGTTGTAGACCTTACCTACAAGACTTTCGCTATGAATGGCGCAGAGCTAAGCCCTGAAAAGAAAGAGCGCTATGCTTCTATCAGCAAAGAGCTTTCAAGCCTCTACGTAAAGTTTTCTTCCAATGTATTGCACGACGAGGAGAACTATGTGACCTTTCTAAACAAAGGTCAACTCGGTGGTTTATCGGAAGGATTTATCAAGTCTGCCGCTAAAATCGCAGCCGATAAAGGGCAGGAAGGCAAGTATGCCATCACAAATACACGCTCTTCCATGGACCCTTTTCTCACCTACTCTACCGAAAGAGAATTGCGCAAACAAGTTTGGACCAATTTTTATTCAAGAGGTGACAATGGCGATGAATACGACAATAATGAATTGATTGCCAATGTACTTCGCCTCAGAAGAGAACGCGCAGAGCTCCTTGGTTTTGAGAACTATGCTGAATGGAGATTG
>CAXAIH010000288.1:0-2897 GCA_963968755.1 uncultured Flavobacteriales bacterium | reverse complement strand
ATTCGTATTCGGAACTCTTGGAACGGGATTTTGAAACCGAAAGAGATGTCACGAAAACTTACCGAGGCGGCTTCAACTATGCCTACAGCTTAAGCAGCAAGCCGATAAAGCCGTTTTCGAAGGTGAAGGCTTTGAGGTCGAAGAACTACCTCAGATTAATTCGAGAAACGAATTTCAATCCACTGCCACGATCATTCACCTTCTCAACCAATATGAATCGGGAGTACAATGAACGTCAGATTCGAAACAATAATCCGGGCATACGTGCCGACCTTCCGGCATTTTATAACAAGAGCTGGACTTGGGACCGAGTGTACAGTTTGAAGTGGGACCTCACAAAGAGTCTAAAGTTCGACTTTAACGCGACCAATCAGGCGCTGGTAGATGAGCCGATTGGACTCGTAAATAAGAATGAAGACGAAGGTTTGTATTATGAGTGGAAGAAGGATGTTTGGGCGAACATCCGCTCCTTTGGTGAAACCATGAACTATCGGCATACGGCAAACCTCTCGTATAAAATACCGCTGGATTTGATTCCTGTTCTTGATTTCATGAGCAGCAACATTCGGTATAGTTCCACTTATAATTGGATTCGTCAGCCAATCACCTTCGATGAGGTGGATTCGCTTCCAGATATTGGAAACACCATTCAGAATTCTGGGAATTTCTCAGGAAACCTTAATTTCAATATGAGGACCTTGTACAATAAGAGTGGGTATTTGAAGAAGGTTCAGAGAAAAGCTCGTACTTCTCAAGCGCAACGAAGGAAGCAGAAAGAAAACAGGAAGAAGGCTAAGGGCGATAACATCGAAGATAAGGATGGAAAGGCTCAAAGCAAAAAACCTACGCCCAAGGGGCAAAAGTTTTCTGTGGTCGATCGTTTCTTCAATCTCCTGATGAGCGTGCAAAATGCTTCGGTTACCTACTCCCAAAACCGGGGTATTCTTCTTCCGGGCTATGCGCCAAAAACTCGGATGATGGGGATGAATCCTGATTTCAGCGCGCCTGGTCCAGGTTTTATTCTTGGGAAGCAGAATAATTTTGGTGAGGATATGCTAGACTTTTCAGAGTATGCTGCTCAGCAGGGCTGGCTGGTGCAAGAAGAGAATCTAAACCTTCCTTCAACAACTACTTACGGAACGAATTTGAATATGCGCTTCACGGCTCAGCCCATCAAAGATTTGAGAATCACTTTCTCAGCAGACCGCCGATACTCAACAAGTACCAACGAATATTTCCGCTGGGTTCCAGACTCAACGAATGCCGAGGGAGGCGCTTACTTCGGACAGAGTCCTGTTACAACAGGTAATTTCAGCACCAGCGTTTCCAGTTGGAGAACCTCATTCATTCCATTGGATGAAGACAATTCGAGCTCCACCTTCAGACAATTTTTGGCGAACCGAGAAGTGATATCTCAGCGCCTCGGTTCAGAAAACTCGGCTTCTGGTGGAAGTCATGCGACGGATGCCAACTATGCCGAGGGTTACGGTCAAGGGAACATTGACGTCCTCATTCCGGCCTTTGTTGCGGCCTATACTGGAACAGCCGTTGGCCTGGTGAATTTGAATCCCTTAGACATCATTCCGAAGTTCAACTGGCGCATCACCTACAACGGATTGAGCAAGATGGAGTGGTTCAAAAAACGGTTCAAGAAGATCACCTTAAATCATACCTACAATTCCAATTTGACCATCGGAGGTTTCGTGAACAACCAGCGTTACCAGGATTTGGATGGAGATGGTTATCCTGATTTAGATGGAGTTGGTTTTGATTTGGACAGCAACTTCATTTCCCAAAACCAGTATCAGAACATAAGCATTGTGGAGTCTTTCAGTCCTCTCTTGAAGATTGATATGACCTTTAAGAACTCCTTGCTTGCTAAGTTGGAATTCAAAAGAAGTAGAACGCTCACCTTAAATCCAAGCAACAATCAGATTATGGAAATGCGCTCCATTGAATATGTGTTCGGAACGGGATATACCCTCAAGAATGTGAAGTTCCCGATTGAGTTTAAGCCAGGTCAAAAAATTAAAAGTGATTTCAAAACCCGCGCTGACTTCTCGATACGCGACAATCAGACAGTGGTTCATAGGATTATTGAGGATGAGCACGAAACCACCGCCGGGATGTATGTCTTCTCGATTAAAATCACGGGTGACTATAAGATCAACAAACAGCTCACCTTGCGTGCTTTCTACGACCGTATCTTGAATCGACCGAAGATGTCGAATACCTTCTTGAATGCCAACGCCAATTTTGGAGTAGCGCTCAGGTTTACGCTCTCTTGACGTATGTCACAGAATCGAGCAGTCACCTGACAACACAAGACTTCTTTTGCTTAAATTCGCGGCTTCGTTATGGGCGTGGAAAGCAACAGCATTCAATCAAAAAGTTTGACCTTCATCCTTTCGGATCGACTTCGAGTTTACGCAGCATTTGGTAAGCTTCGCCTAGCGAGTTTGGTTGTTTTCTCTGCAGCCATTTCCTATTTACTTGCACCTGTAGCCTTTGATTTGACGGCATTTTTGGCTCTCATTTTTGGGGGTTTCCTTGTAACGGCATCGTCTAACGGCTACAATCAGTTGCTTGAGCGCGATTCAGACAAGCTCATGGAGCGCACTCAAAATCGGCCGCTGCCTCAGGCAAAAATGGGTGTTGTGGAAGGAGTTGTCGTTGCTTCCATATTAGCTGTTGTTGGCTTGTTTCTGCTCTGGTATTTCTTGAACCCATTAAGTCTTGTGTTGGGCACCTTGGCCATCTTCCTTTATGTGGTGATTTACACTCCAATGAAGCGCATTCATCCAATTTCGGTTTTGATTGGGGCCTTTCCAGGAGCCATCCCACCCATGTTGGGGTACATTGCGGCAACAGGAGAGTTTGGTTTGATTCCAGGTATT
>CAXAIH010000287.1:0-2914 GCA_963968755.1 uncultured Flavobacteriales bacterium | reverse complement strand
TTCAGTTTTTGCCCTCCACCTCGATCAATGGTAATCGACAGTCCATCAGGCTCTCCGTTCACTTCCTTTATGCGCACAACTTCAGCTTTCTTCTCTAAAAAGTCTACTGACACGTACGAATCACGTTGTGAAAAGCGCGACTTCCGCATGCTCTTTAATGAAATTCGGCTTGAAGTTAAATTAGCCACGCAGCCGTTGTCAAACTCTATGCGCGCATTGGCAATATCTGGAGTGTCACTAATTACGGCCACGCCTGAGGCGGAAATTCGCTTGATGTTTGAGTTCACCAAACTTAGCACGATATCGATGTCGTGAATCATCAAATCCAAAATGACCGGAACATCTGTACCTCGAGGATTAAACTCCGCAAGTCGATGTGTTTCGATGAACATGGGATTACCAATGTAATCCTTAGAGGCTATAAAGGCGGGGTTAAAGCGTTCTACATGACCTATCTGAGCTTTCACATTGGCTTCTTCGGAAAGAAGGATCAATTTTTTAGCTTCCTCAATGGTATTGGTGACGGGCTTTTCAATAAAGACATGTTTTGAGGCTCTCAAAGCCATCTCAGCACATTTAAAATGAGATAGGGTAGGAGTTACAATATCGACGGCATCAACAGCATCAATCAAGCTTTCAATCGTGTCAAACTTTTGAATTCCAAATTCATCTCTGGTGAATTCGGCTTTTTCATGGTCGGGGTCAAAGAAGCCTACCAGTTCGAACTGTGGAAGTCCTTTGAGTAGCTTCAAATGAATTTTACCTAGATGGCCTGCGCCTAACACTCCTATTTTCAACACTGATTCTTTAGACTTTGTCTAAATCAAAGTTACTTCCTCATAGGCGGGACATCCGACTGCTTAAAATACTTTATTCATATCCCGAGGTTAATAAAACTAGAACTCTTCAGATAGGCAAAAACTTACATTTGATGGGTATTGAAAAACTTTAACGATAGCTTCCGAACTCAAGGCTTACGAAAGCGCCTTCTAGAAACACTCAGATCGAAAGGTTTTGAGGATGAGTTGGTACTGGAAGCCATGATGAAGATGCCGCGGCACTTCTTCTTTGACGGGGCGTTCGTAGAAAAGGCTTATGCGGATTTGGCCTTTCCAATCGGAGCGGGTCAAACCATCTCTCATCCAATGACGGTGGCAACTCAGAGTTCGATTCTTGAAGTAAAGAAGCACGAGAAAGTTTTAGAAATAGGAACCGGATGTGGATACCAAACGGCAATTTTAATGCTGCTTGGCGCCCGTGTTTGGACTATAGAAAGACAACGTGAATTGTTTGAAAAGACCTCAAAGCTTCTTCCTGAACTTGGTTTTCAGCCTAAGTTCTTCTATGGCGACGGGTATAAAGGACTTCCCAGTTACGCTCCTTTCGATAAAATCTTGGTCACCTGCGGTGCACCATTCGTTCCAGAAGATTTAAAATCTCAAGTGAAAGTCGGAGGCTTGCTCGTAATTCCAGTTGGTGGTGACGATGTTCAACGAATGATTCGTCTGCGCAAGCTCGAAGACGGAAGTTTTAAGAGGGAGGATTGGGGCGAGTTTCGTTTCGTTCCGATGCTGGAAGACAAAGAATAGAATATTTTATGAGTAAGTTCGTTATCAGCCAATTGAAACCCATGAACAAGTTTTTTTTCAGCCTTCTGATTGCTCTTGGATGTAGCTTTCAGGTTTTCTCGCAAGACTCCCTTAAGCTAGTGAAACCAAGCAAGTACAGTATGGGGCTTGGTATGAATGTGAGCGGAATCATTTCCAATATTGGCCTTAGCAGCTCAGACGATGCCTTTGGAAACGACTTGGTTTTCGCTCGTTACTATAGCCATGAGCTAGTAGCCTGGAGAATGTCCCTAGGTCTTTCGGGTGGACAATTCCAAAGTTTGCAGACCGATAGCTTAGGAGCAGCCTTACGCGAATTTGATTCAAGCAAAACAAAGTTGAATGCCTTCTTAGGTTTAGGTGTAGAAAGACACATCAAAACAAATGGCCGTTTGGATCCATATTTTGGAGGAGAGCTGAGTCTAGGAATTCTTGGGAAAACGAGAATTAAATCATCTACAAGCCTGCAGGATACCAGTGGGACCAGTAGAATAGAAATTGATGAGCAGTACAAAGGCGGCGTGCAGTTCGGACTCCACGGCATTGCGGGTTTCAACTATTTCTTGACAGATAACTTTGCGTTGGGTGCAGAGTATGTATTGGGATATGCATTCAGTTCCACGGGTGGAGATTTCGACATTATTACCACCAACACGCCTATTACGGGAAACCCAACGATTCAGAGAGAGACTGGAAGCCAAGTGATTCGCCGAAACACGATCCTCACGAGCAGCTCCATTGGCGTTCGTATTTCCTACTTCTTCACTAAGCCGAAGAAGAGCTAGCTCAAGCTGTTCTTTCTTCCGTGAATTACGCCTACTACTTTTCCTTTAGCTGACGTCAGACTAGGGTAATTGACCGGCTTGGATTTGAAGTTTAGCTCTGCTTCAAGGCTTGGGTCAAACAAACACAAGTTGGCCTCCATATCCTCTTCTAAAAGTGGAACAGGCAGGTTCAGGAGCTTTCGTGGCTCTGAGGTAAATGCTGGAATTAGCTTTTCCAGTTCATGTTCATTAATTGCACTCAACAGCATTGGCAGGAAGAGTTGAATGCTCGCCATGCCGAAAGAGGCATTTTCAAACTCGCAGCGTTTGGCTTCTACCTCATGAGGGGTATGGTTGGAACAGAGGATTTGAATCTTGCCGCTTTTTAAAGACTTCAGGAGAAACTTTCTGTCACTTTCTGAACGCAGCGGAGGCAGGACTTTATAGTTCGAATCAAAGTCGTGCAATCGCTCGTCGTTCCAGACAAGATTAGAAACCGCCACACTGCATGAAAGATCTCTCATGCCTGATTCAAGAATTCTT
>CAXAIH010000286.1:0-2919 GCA_963968755.1 uncultured Flavobacteriales bacterium | reverse complement strand
TGTCCTCATCAACGAAATCCTCAATCCATGATTTTAAAACTCTCGCCGCCAATTTGCGACCAACAGCTTTAGCCAATTGAGTTTTGTTGACTTTAATTTCATCAGCGAGATCAAAGATTTCAAGAATCTCTTTATCGCTTTCATAACCAATCGCTCTTAGAAGAGTGGTTACCGGCAACTTCTTCTTACGGTCAATGTAAGCATACATTACATTGTTTATGTCTGTTGCGAATTCAATCCATGATCCCTTAAATGGAATTACACGAGCTGAATAAAGTTTCGTTCCATTGGCGTGGAAACTGTGTCCAAAGAAAACACCGGGTGAACGGTGCAACTGAGATACTACAATACGCTCAGCGCCATTGATAATGAATGAACCTTTCGGAGTCATGTAAGGAATAGTGCCTAAATAGACATCCTGCACAATTGTCTCAAAATCCTCGTGCTCAGGATCGGTACAGTACAATTTGAGTTTTGCCTTAAGTGGCACGATGTAGGAAAGACCTCTTTCGATACACTCGTTCATTGCGTAACGAGGAGGATCCACGAAATAATCGAGGAACTCAAGCACAAAATTGTTTCGTGAGTCGGTGATTGGGAAGTTTTCAGAGAATACACTGAATAATCCTTCTTCATCACGGTTTTCCGGAGACGTTTCCAATTGGAAAAAGTCCTTGAATGATTTCAGCTGGATCTCTAGAAAATCCGGGTAGCCCAGAGTGTTTTTTGCTGAGCTGAAATTAATTCTATCCTTATTCTTTGTCTTTACAGCCATGTAATCTTGTGCTAAATAATCAGATGAAAGGTCTAAAAACGCAGAAGGGTCTAGGCCCCGTGGGACCTAAACCTCTCCTAATAACTTGGGTTCTAAAGCTTACTTAAGCTCAACTTCAGCTCCCGCTTCTTCTAACTGTGCCTTAAGCGCTTCTGCTTCGTCTTTTGCAACACCTTCCTTGATAGGACTTGGTGCGTTATCAACTAAGTCTTTTGCTTCTTTGAGCCCTTGACCAGTCAATTCTTTAACAAGCTTCACAACTTTCAGTTTTGAAGCACCACCTGATTTGAGAACTACATCAAATTCTGTTTGTTCTTCGGCAGCGTCTCCACCTTCAGCAGCAGGTCCAGCAGCAACTGCAACAGCAGCGGCAGCAGGCTCAATGCCATATTCGTCTTTAAGATAATCTGCGAGTTCTTTTACTTCCTTTACGGTAAGTCCTACGAGCTCGTCACCGATTTTTTTAATATCAGCCATTTCGGTTGTTTTTATTGTTGTCTAGTTATTATCAATTATTTCGGTCCTCTAGTGCCTTTAGCAATCCGGAAATGTTGGATCCACTTGAAGTCAGACCAGAGACCACGTTTTTGATTGGAGATTGGAGTAACATGATGATATCGCCAATAAGCTCTTCTTTCGATTTAAGCTCAGAAAGCAATTCCAACTTGTCGTCACCAACGTATGTTGCTGCATCAATGTATGCGGCCTTCAACAATGGCTTCTCCTGCTTTTTGCGAAACTCTTTGATGAGTTTTGCCGGAGCATTTCCAACTTCAGAGAACATGATGGATGTATTCCCCTTCAGAACATCATATAGATCTGAAAAGTCCTTATCCTCCACTTTCTCCATGGCTTTCTTCAAAAGGGTGTTTTTCACAACCTTCAAAGAAACATCGCGGTTAAAGCAAAGTCGTCGAAGTTTATTCGAGTTCTCTACTGTCATCGCAGCTACATCTGCCAAGTAAAAGACATTGTTCTCGTTCAGTTCTCGAGCGAGTGTGTCTATTTCTTGGTTCTTTTCCTCTCTATTCATACCAATAGGTTAACGGTGACTAAGTCTTAGGAAGCGATAGACTTCGTCTCCACATAGATGCTTGGGCTCATTGTACTCGACAAAGCGACGCTTTTCACATAAGCGCCTTTCGAAGAAGTAGGCTTGAGTTTAATAATGGTTTGTAACAGCTCGGAGGCATTATCGTAGATTTTATCCGCATCAAAAGACGTTTTCCCAATCGCAGCATGTACGATTCCAGTCTTATCTACACGGAAATCAATCTTTCCTTTTTTAACATCTTCAATGGCTTTACCAACTTCCATAGTAACCGTTCCGGTTTTTGGATTTGGCATAAGGCCACGTGGACCTAGAATACGACCTAGAGCACCGACCTTACCCATCGCTGAGGGCATGGTGATGATGACATCAAAGTCGGTCCATCCACCTTTAATTTTTTCAACGTATTCGTCGAGTCCAATAAAGTCAGCACCGGCTTCTTTCGCCTCTTGCTCTTTATCTGGTGTACAAAGGCACAGTACGCGCACCTCTTTACCAGTACCGTGAGGTAGGCTAACTACTCCACGAACCATTTGATTGGCTTTTCTTGGATCTACTCCTAGACGAACCGCCAAATCTATAGACGCATCAAATTTTTCCGTAGCAATCTCTTTGAGCATTCCTGCGGCCTCTGTCAATGAGTAAGTCTTCTCAAGATCAAATTTCTCGAGAGATTCTTTTCTTTTCTTTCCCAACTTCGCCATTATCCCAATTATTTCACGCGAATTCCCATGCTTCGTGCAGTACCAGCAACCATTTCCATGGCAGCTTCAACTGTGAATGCATTTAAATCCGGCATTTTTTCTTCAGCAATTTTGCGTACAAGGCCATAAAGCCCAAAAGTAATTGAAACTGTAATGGCGACCCAGGGAATAGCCCCGTGAGACCAAATAAGATTACTAACGCCTAGAACAGATAGTCCAACGGCAAACCATTGCCAAGTCCGTAGCCTTTCTTTTAAAAAGCACATACCAAGGGCAACACTTACTATGGGGGTGGTGAAATACCCGAGACTAGCTTCAAGGACCCGGTCATGGGCAACGGCCCAAATAAAGACAAGCCAGTTGGATGAAATCAGCAATGAGCTGAGCAT
>CAXAIH010000285.1:0-2930 GCA_963968755.1 uncultured Flavobacteriales bacterium | reverse complement strand
CCACATGCGTGTCAATCGAGGTAAGAGGTATTCGTACCTAGCAAGCTGAACCTGCGTCTTTGCTTGGGCGGTTTGAGCGCGTTGTTGGAAGATGTCGAGGATGAGCAATGACCTATCGAATATTTGAACCATCATGGCCTTCTCGAGGTTCCTCAATTGTGAAGGGGAAAGATCGTCGTCGAAGATGGCAAACTTGATTTTGTTCTCTTCAAGGTATTCGTTGATTTCTTCAAGCTTACCCGAGCCAACGAATGTTTTTACATGCGGATTTTCGAGGCGCTGAATGAAGACCTTCATTGTTTTAAAGCCTGCGGTGAGCGCAAGAAACTCTAACTCCTTAAGGTAATCTTGTACCTCTTCATCTGTTTGCCCACGTTGGATCAAACCGATGAGCACGGCATTGTCCCGTTCATTTAGCTTCCTTACCGGACTTTCTAAATTGCTGTTTCCTTTCAAAATTTACTTCACTTTCGACCGTCACAAGTATGAACAATCTTAACATCAGGGAGTTTAGACGGTCAGAGGTCTTTGCCCAAAAGTAAGGCAATTTACCAGCAGCAATCACCATCCCATGCGACAACAAGTAGCCGTTGTTTTCACCATCACCATTGTCATCTTCTTGCTCATAGACTTGTATGTGTACAAGGGACTGAAACACATCGGTTCCGGCAGCGATCTTTTGAATTGGCCGAAGTGGCTTCCATATGTCTATTGGGGCATAAGCATTCTCACGTATATCGGGGTGCTTGCCATGATTGGCGGTTCTCGTTCCTTCTCGGACCCTAAGAACTACGTCTACTTCTACGGTTTTTTCGGCTTCATGATTTTGTTCTCCGTTCCCAAGTTGGTGTTCTCCATATTCCATTTGGCCGAAGACTTAATTCGTGGTGGTAATTGGTTGGTTTACAGGATTTCTCCAACAACGGATGGGCTCGAGGGAACAGGAATATCTCGCATGAAATTCATCTCTCAAACGGGATTGGCCCTAGCCGCCGTTCCTTTCACCGGTATACTTTATGGGATGATTCATGGGCGCTTTAACTTCAAAGTTCTTGAACACAAACTCAGCTTCAAAAAACTTCCGAAGGCATTTGATGGCTTGAGAGTAGTTCAGATCTCCGACATTCACATTGGTAGCTTTTTCTCGAATCATGCTCCTGTGGAAAAAGCCATTTCAAAGATCAACGAACTCAAGCCAGATCTCATCGTTTTCACGGGAGACCTCGTGAACAATTACGCCACAGAGGCCGAAGGCTGGATTGACATCTTCGGTAAGCTTGAAGCCAAAATGGGGAAATATAGCATCCTTGGAAACCATGATTATGGCGATTATGGTCAGTACGAATCGGACGATGAAAAGCTGGCCAATTTTGAAGGCGTGAAGCAAGCGAACCGCGACATGGGTTTCCGATTGCTCTTGAATGAGTCCCTGAAAATTCAAAAGGATGGTGAGGCATTCGACCTAATTGGCGTAGAAAATTGGGGCGAGGGAGGTTTTCAGAAAAAAGGCGACCTACCTAAGGCTATGCAAGCTGTTGACCCTGAAGCATTCAAATTATTGCTTTCTCACGATCCTTCTCATTGGGATTATCAGGTACGTGACACCGACATCGATCTCACCCTCTCCGGTCATACACACGGTATGCAGTTCGGTGTTGAAATCGGGAATTTTAAGTGGAGTCCAGTAAAATTTCGCTACCCAAGATGGGCAGGATTGTACAGCGAAGCGGAGCAATACATTCACGTAAATCGCGGTTTTGGCTACATCGGCTTCCCAGGAAGGGTGGGAATTATGCCCGAAATTACCTTGATAGAGTTGCATTCCGAGGCCTAAGCCTCACAACCTCAGTTCCCTTTTGGGTTTTTTTAAGAGTTTTTCTTGGAAAATGCTTGCTTCTAAAAAATTTTTAGATTTAACAACCCCGAATCAACGAACTACACTACATGAGGCAGCTCAAAATTACCAAACAGCTTACCAACAGAGACAGCAAATCGATTGACAAATATCTTAGCGACGTTTCCAAAGAGGAAATGATTAACGCTGAGATGGAAGTCTCTCTCGCTGTAAGAATCAAACAAGGCGATCAACTGGCCTTGAACAAACTCGTGAACGCCAACCTTCGTTTCGTGATTTCCGTTGCAAAACAGTATCAAGGTCATGGTCTGACTTTGGAAGATTTGATTGCGGAGGGGAACATTGGCTTGATCACAGCGGCGAAACGTTTTGATGAAACCAAAGGATTTAAGTTCATCTCTTATGCGGTATGGTGGATTCGCCAGAGTATCATGCAAGCAATTGCTGAAAACTCTCGTGTAGTCCGTCTTCCCTTGAACAAGGTGAGCGCAATTCAGAAAGTATCACAAGCTTTTAGCAAGCTTGAACAGAAATTTGAGCGTCCACCTTCAAACGAAGAAATCTCGGTATTGCTCGAAACCAACTCTGACGCTGTAAGTGACTTGTTCACTTACTCGCAGAAGCAAGTAAGCATGGATGCTCCACTGGTAGACGGAGAGGAAAATTCCTTGCTACATGTATTGAGCAACAACGACAGCAAGAATCCATCGGACGAGATGATGCGCGAATCGCTCTGCCGTGATATTGAGCGCGTATTGGTGAGCTTGAAGAAACGCGAAGCGGATGTGATTCGTTTGAGCTACGGCTTGAATGGTCAAACGCCCATGACCTTAGAAGAGATTGCAAACTCTCTAGGATTAACCCGAGAGCGCATTCGTCAGATTCGTGAAAAAGCATTGAGAAACTTGAGGAAAAAGGCGAACAGCAATTTCCTGAAACACTACTTGTAATGTTTTACTACAAATGATTCTGAAACCCGCTTTAGAAATAGAGCGGGTTTTTTTGTGCTTACTACTTCTTCACCAACCAAGCACCTTCGTTCTGCTCTAATCGAACTTGTGCTACAGCAGCTTTT
>CAXAIH010000284.1:0-2943 GCA_963968755.1 uncultured Flavobacteriales bacterium | reverse complement strand
CGGCAGAAGTACAGAGTGGTGCATTGGCTTGAAGAAGTTGCGCGTACAGGAACCACATTTAAATTGGCCGGGAAATCCACCTTGCCACTTCGTCGTACCGATGAGCAAACCTCCGAATATTTGGTTGCCCGCGAGGGTCACTACAAGATACTTGTTCAACAGTATTGGATGCTGGCTATTTTCCGTGTTTTAGTAGCTGCTGGTTTGCTAATTCTGGGTGGACTTCTCGTGATGGAGCAACTCATGAACATCGGTCAGTTCGTTGCTGCCGAAATCATTATTCTGCTCGTACTTTCTTCTGCGGAGAAGCTCATTCTTTCCCTTGAAACTATTTATGATGTTCTTACCTCTTTGGAGAAGATAGGTCAGGTTACGGACTTGGAGCTTGAGCAGGATGAAGGAATGGATATGAGTGAACATTGCACAACAAATGGTATGGCAGTGAAGCTTGAAGATGTTAGTTTCCGCTACCCGGATCAGGATGAGTATACCATTAAAGACATTTCGGTAAGTGTAGGATCCGGAGAGCGAATACTTATAAGCGGCGAAAATGGTTCTGGAAAAAGTACACTTCTAGCAATTTTTGCAGGATTGTATTCGGTTCAGAAAGGAAGCATCAGCTACAACAACCTTCCAAAAGGAAATCTTATTCTTAGTACGCTTCACGGTGTAATAGGTGATTATTTAACTCAGCAAGAAGAGCTCTTCGAAGGAACCGTGATGGAGAACATCAAAATGGGAAGAGAGGCAGCCAACTTCGAGAATGTAAAATGGGCTACGGATAACTTGGGCCTTACCAATTTTGTTCAAACGCTTCCAAAGGGATATGACACCGTTTTGGATGCCACGGCCAAAAGATTGCCTCGAAGTATTGTGCAGAAGTTGCTTATTGCAAGGGCCATTGCCGACCGGCCTGGACTCTTACTGCTGGAAGATGCCTTCGAGCACTTAGACGTTGAAGAGCGCTTACGTATCATCGACTTCCTGACACATAAAGACATGACCTGGACTATTGTAGTGGTGTCGAACGACCCGTACATGGCGAAAATGGCAGACCGTGTGGTTTACATGGACAAAGGGAAGATAGACCGAATCAGTTCGAACGTTATTTCGAGAAAGTCGTCAAAACCAAATTCAAAAGGAGTTGCTTAATATAACCAACAACAGCATTAAGGATTTTCTGGATCCTCAGCAGTACAAGTCCTTTAGAATTGTTGAACGTCGAGGAGCGGGAAAGGCCATTATGCGCCTTATCATCGCCTTCTCTTTTATTGGCGTCATACTTCTCTTTATTCCTTGGACGCAGAATATCCGCACGCGCGGAAGTGTAACTACACTCCGTCCTGACCAAAGACCTCAGACCATTCATTCGGTTATCGCGGGAAGAATGGAGAAGTGGTATGTCCAAGAGGGAGATTACGTAAATAAAGGGGATACCATCTTGTTTATTTCGGAGATTAAAGACGATTATTTTGACCCAAATCTTCTTGGAAGAACACAAGAGCAATTGACGTCGAAGGAGATGTCTGTGAAGTCCTATAGGGAAAAGGTGAAAGCCCTTGATAAGCAGGTAGATGCTTTGGTGCAGACCTCAGGATTAAAGATTCAGCAAGCAGAGAACAAGCTCAAGCAGGCCCTTCTGAAAGTTCAAAGTGACTCGAATGATTTTAATGCCTACAAGATTAATTATGAGATTGCCATGGAGCAAGCATCTCGGGCCGAGAAACTCTACAATCAAGGCTTGAAGTCTTTAACTGATTACGAAAATCGGCGCAATAAGATGCAGAAAGCCAAGGCAGATTTGGTTTCAGCAGAAAATAAGCTCCTTACAAGTCGCAATCAAATTATCAATGCCGAGGTAGAGCTTTTGTCTATCGGAGCTCAATACCGCGACGGTATTGCCAAGGCGGAGTCGAATAAATTCACTGCATTATCTGCCATGTACGATGCCGAGGCCGTTGTGACCAAGTTGCAGAATCAGTTTATGAATTACTCCGTTCGAACAGGCTTGTATTATATCACCTCGCCCAAAAATGGGTACATCACCAAGGCCATTCAATCGGGAACGGGTGAAACGATAAAAGAAGGCGCTCAAATTGTGAGTATCATGCCTTCAGAATATGATTTGGCTATTGCCATCTTCGTTTCACCGATAGATTTACCGCTTCTAGAAAAGGAACAAGAGGTACGTATTCAATTCGACGGATGGCCTGCAATTATATTCTCGGGTTGGCCAAATACCTCGGTAGGAACCTATTCTGGTCGCGTATTCGCCATCGATAATTTCATTTCCGATAATGGCAAGTACCGCGTTTTAGTATCAGCGAACCCATCGGCCGAACCTTGGCCAAAAGCACTCCGGGTAGGAGCCGGTGCAAGTGGAATGATTCTGCTAAAGGATGTACCGATTTGGTACGAACTCTGGCGACAAATAAATGGCTTCCCCCCAGATTACTATAAGTCCTTGCAAGAGGCCAACCCCGTAACATCCAAAAAGTGAAACAACTTATTCTAAGTTTTTCTCTACTTCTTTTAACGACAACCGTGGTAATTGGGCAAGAAGTCGCGCCGAAGGTCTTTGGATTCAATGAATTTATAGAGGTGGTACGGAACAATCATCCGCTTTCCAAACAGGCTAACCTTCAGAAAGATCGTGGTGAGGCCGAATTGATGAAATCAAAAGGTGCCTTCGACCCAAAACTTGGCTTTGAACATGCCAACAAGGAGTTTAAAGGTTCGGAGTATTCCAATCTGAGTGATGCTGGGCTCAAAGTTCCAACATGGTTTGGTGTGGAACTGATGGGAGGTTATGAACGAAATCGAGGTCAATATGTGGACCCTGAAAACACCACGCCCTCAGAGGGTTTGTGGTATGCGGGCTTAAGTATACCTGTTGGGAAGGGCTTGTTCATAGATCAAAGAAGGGCGGAACTTAAAAAGGCC
>CAXAIH010000283.1:0-2944 GCA_963968755.1 uncultured Flavobacteriales bacterium | reverse complement strand
ATCCCAAGCAGTGCTAGATTCCGGCGTATCATTGATCAACACCGCATTGAGCAGACCTTTTCCTCGAACTCCCGATAAGATATCCAACTCCTCTACCAATTCGGCCATGGCAGCTCGAAAGCGTTCACCAAGTTTCTGAGCATTGTTCGCCAAGGCTTCATCCTTAATAACCTCTAAAGCCTCCATAGCCACAGCACAGGCCAATGGATTTCCACCAAAGGTGGATCCGTGCTGACCTGGCTTGATTACATCCATGATATGGTCATCTGCAAGAACGGCAGAAACGGGATATACACCACCTGAAATGGCTTTCCCCAAAATCAAAATATCAGGACGAACACCTTCGTGATCTATGGCCAACAGCTTCCCTGTGCGCGCAATACCAGTTTGAATCTCGTCGTCAATGAAAAGCACATTCTTGGCGGTACACAACTCTCGAACTGCTTTCAGATAACCGTCTGAAGGAACATTCACGCCCGCCTCACCTTGAATCGGCTCAACCAAAAAGGCAGCGACATTCGGATCTTCAAGAGCTGCTTCTAATTCTTGAATGTTGTTGTATTCTACATTCACAAAACCAGGTGTATACGGGCCATAACCGCCAAAAGAATCAGGGTCGGTTGAGAATGAAACAATGGTAACAGTTCTACCATGGAAGTTTTCGCCGGCAACAACAATCTTGGCTTGATCTTTTGCAATGCCTTTCACATCGTATGCCCAACGGCGCGCAATTTTTATTGCGGTCTCTACTCCTTCCGCCCCTGAATTCATCGGAAGAACTTTATCGAAACCGAAGTATTCGCTGATGTACTTCTCGTACTCCCCTAGCCTATTGTTGTAAAATGCTCTTGAGGTGAGTGTAAGCTTTTTGGCTTGTTCTTCAAGCGCTCCTATAATTCTTGGATGACAATGTCCTTGATTCACCGCAGAATAAGCGGACAAAAAATCAAAATACTGCTTGCCTTCAACATCCCAAACTAAAACACCTTCACCACGTTCCAACACAACTGGAAGTGGATGATAATTGTGCGCTCCGTAACGCGCTTCCATTTCCATTAATTCTTCCGCGAGTGTCATAGTTTCCATACTGGATAGGCCTTAGTTTGTTCGACAGCAAATATAAGGCTTTGCGTCCAGCATAAGCGCTTAACTTTGCAGCGTGAAACGAGTGGTTGTCGGTCTTTCTGGCGGCGTTGACAGCAGTGTTACGGCGCACTTACTTCAAGAGCAGGGTTATGAAGTCATTGGCATATTTATGCGTAACTGGCACGACGAATCCGTCATCATCGATGCTGAGTGTCCTTGGATAGAAGACAGCAACGACGCTCAACTCGTAGCTGAAAAGTTAGGAATCCCTTTCCAGGTCATCGACTTTAGCGAAGTCTACAAAAAGCGCATTGTCGATTATATGTTCTCTGAATACGAAAGAGGCAGAACCCCCAATCCAGACGTCTTATGCAATCGTGAAATCAAATTCGACGTATTTCTTGACCTTGCACTCAAACTCGGGGCAGATTACCTAGCTACCGGCCACTATTGCAGGAAAACCACCGAACTGATTGATGGTAAAGAAGTGCATCATCTGTTGTCGGGGAAAGACAAAAACAAAGATCAGAGTTACTTCCTCTGCCAAGTTCGCCAAGACCAATTGGCCAAGGTCCTCTTCCCTATTGGTGAGTTGGAAAAGTCTGAAGTTCGAGCCATCGCGAAGCAATTGGATTTAGTCACAGCGGAGAAAAAGGACAGTCAGGGTTTGTGTTTTATTGGCAAGGTGAAACTACCCGACTTTTTAAAACAGCAGTTGGCTCCTAAGAAGGGCAATATTCTGGAGGTTAGTGCTTCTAGTCCTATTTTCAATAAAGCTTCTAACAAATCTGCGGCGGATCTAAGTAGCTCTTCAGACCCATTTGATTTGAGTAAAAGTGATGCTCAGAAAGTTGGAGAACATGAGGGAGCGCACTATTACACCATTGGTCAACGAAAAGGATTGGCTGTTGGTGGAACACCGGAACCCTTATTTGTGATTGGGACGGACACCAAAAAGAATCTAATTTACGCCGGCCAAGGTTCAGATCACCCTGGCTTATGGAGGTCATCTCTCAAGCTTGAAGCCGATAGCTTGAATTGGTTGGTTGCTGAGGACGCCATCAAAGAAGGCGAGCAAGTGCGTTATTCAGTGCGTATTCGATATCGACAGGCCCTGCAAGAAGCCAGCTTGATGCTAAAAGATGGCACGTATCACATTGTGTTCGATGAGCCACAATCGGCGATTACCGCTGGTCAGTTCGCTGCTTGGTATCGAGATGAAGAATTGGTAGGCTCTGGGGTAATTGAGGCTTAGGAGTTCTTCTCCTCTAGCATTTTAAGAATGTCCTCATCAGACATATTCAAGAGTTCCATCCAAGCTTTCGCATCTAAAGACAACCTGTTTTGAGGGAACATCTGAATCATGCGTTCGTAATTCTCTGAAGCTTTTCCCTTCTCCTTCAAATACTCATCATAGATAAAGGCAACTAGATAAGTTGCTTCTGGGGCTTTCTCGTAATCGCGATGATTCTTAACAATGCGCTCAAAAAACGCGATACTCTCTTGGTATGTTTCCATTCCCATACTCAACTCTCCGGCCTTAAAGGTCATTTCAGCAACATCTTCATGCTCTGGGTTGTTCTCGAGAAAACCCTTGTAAAGTGCCATCAGTTGCTTAGCCAAAGCCATGTTGAGTTTGGTCTTTGTTTTCGCCTGATAAAGTTCCTTTTCAAGACTCACAATACTTGCTTGCAAATCTTCTGGACTGCTCGCTACTTCGCCTTCATTTGGGGTATTCCCGCAAGAAACAGCAATTAGAGTAAGGGCAACGATGGTAAGGATTTGAAGAAAGCGCATAAGGGATAAAGTGTTGATGTTAAAAATATTTTAAAAGTTTTATTAGGTAATGCTGAAAAAG
>CAXAIH010000282.1:0-2970 GCA_963968755.1 uncultured Flavobacteriales bacterium | reverse complement strand
GTCCCGAAGCGTGCATTTGGCAACACGTAACTCTGCCCGGTGTAGGTATAAAGTGGATCGTTGCCGAAGTCCGTTTCGATAAGGCTTTGATCTTCGCTCCAGATATTGGCTTCAGGTGTTATGCTAAAGGCTAGAAAACCATCTAATTCTAAGGGAGCGCGAAAGGTATAATTGACTCCAACGCGGGTGTTTCTCCATACTCCTTGTTGCGTGTTGTAGACATTAAAGCCCAAGTAGTTATAGTTCTGGCTTATTGGGTGGTTTACATCCAACATTTGAAGAAGCGGTGCTCGATCGAAACCCAGCCATTGTGAACGGCCAACGATAGATGCGTTTAGGCTTGAGTTCAAAGCGACAGCTGCTCCATTAATAAATGGTAAATGATGAATATAATTCACCACATCAGGAGAACGCTGGGCTTTTAATCCGAAGCTCAGGAAGAGCGCACATATGAATGGCAGCTTTTTCATCACTTCGTCCTCACGTCAATAAAGCCAGTTAATACATCGTCTTCAGCCAGCTTTAGAATGTAGTAGTAAGTCCCATCGGGAACTTTTCCTCCTACTCCTGGTAGAACATTTCCCTGAGGACTTCCGTCCCAGGTATTTCGGTAATCTGTTGCCTTATACACTCTGTCGCCATAAACATTGAATACAACAAACTCATTCCCCGTATACATGGGAGCTTCAATTCCAGGAATGACAAAAAACTCGTTAACGAAATCACCGTTTGGCGTAAAGGCATTTGGGATGAAATCATGTGGGTCTCCATAAGGACTTAAGAAGGCAATCCCCGTATCGCAGATGTCAAAGCAAATAGGATCACAGATTTCATACACCAGGGTATCCGTTCTTCTAAAATCTTGGTTTGGAATGTAATCGAATACAGTTTCGCTTCCTCCAAAATCTAGACTTCCATTCGAAGGACTGAATAAGATGCTAAACCTCTCAAAATCCCCAATATCGTTGGCTAGAACATCAATATCTGTAAGTGGATTGTTGTATGGACCAGTAGCGTAGTCTAAGTTGGCGGTAACTGTGGGGGTTTCAATCAAGTCAACGTCAACAGAGTCCGAAGCAGAACAGAAGAAATCGTATACCGTTATGGCAAAGCTTGTTGGTTCGGTTATATTAACATCGATCGATTGAGTAGTTTCTCCAGTACTCCATTCGTAGAAAAACTCTTCTTCTATCCCAATACGAGAATCGATGCCTTCACAGGCAGAGCCTCCTGTGAATGTGAAGCTAGGAGTTTGATGAACAGAATAAAATCCAACTCCCGTATCGCTGCAACCAGATGCATCCGTGTAAGCGTAGGTAATATCGTAAATCGTATCGAGGGCAAGTTTAGAAGGACTCAGGGTATCTCCGCTAACACCTACTCCACTGAAAACTCCACCGAGAGGATCTGCAAATACGCGAGGATCTAAAAGCAGAGAAAGCCCCTCTTCACCATCACAAAAGTTAGCCGTCATATTAAAGCTTACTGAAGGTGGAGCTGTGACCAGAATGCTGGCAGTATCTATTGTTGAACAGCCAAAGCTGTCGACAAAACTGTAGTATACGTCGTTGTTTCCAACAATTAACCCAAAGGTGTTCGGGTCAAAGAGGGAATCGTTCTGAATTCCTAGTCCGCTCCAGGAACCACCCAAAGGCAGGGCGAAATCCAAGGTGTCACCAAATCCGTTATAACAAAAATTTGGAACTGTGCTAAAAGTAAGCACTGGATCGGCATTTACTTGAACCGTGTCGATGATCGAATCTGTGCATCCCGTGATTGGGTCAACATAGGTGTACTGCACAAAGCTCTGCCCTAGATTAAAGCTAGGCAGAAAGACATAAGAAGTGTCTAAAGGTGGATTGAAAACGCCACTGATTCTGAGAGTTCCGTTGTATGGTGGAGCATTTCCCGGATTCGGATTCCCTGGACCAATCAAAAGAGCTGCATCCGACTCGCATAAGCTAAGCAGGCTACTAATAAGGCCAGTCCTCACTACTGGCAATGGATTCATGACGATGTTCAAGGATGTACTATCAACGCAAACTCCAGGGTTCGTTAAAATGAGTGTGTACAGACCACCCACTCCAACCTTCAAGGAATCTGAAGTGGCTCCCAGTGATGATCCGTTCAACTTCCAACTGCAGAGCGTTGTTGCTTGAACACCCGCTGTATTCAACAATAGGGTGTCATCTGCACAAAATGAGTTCACACCACTTGCCGATATGAGTTGTGGATTGATAAGACAAGCCGCGGAGGTGTCATATCGTGCTATGAAAATATCTCGACTTGAGCCTGCAGCCAAAGTTCTCACCGCAGCTCCAAAATCGAAATCTACTGTCCCATTGTAGGTTCCCAGCATTAAAAAACCGTCGTTCAAAATATGAATGCTTTGGGAGGCATCGAATAAAGTTGAACCTGTTGACCACTGCCATTGATAAGCTAATGAAGCATTGTACTTGGCAACAAAAATATCGCTTGTAGCTACAGCTCCAACAAATGTTGATGTGTCGGCAAGCACCCCTGCACCCGGATCAAAATCTACAATTCCGCGAAAATCTCCAATGACATGCACATCACCACTTGAGTTCGTGCTCACATCAATCACAGAACTTGCCGACCAATTTCCCGTGAACTCACCATTGCCAACAAGTGCACCTGAGGCCGCATTGTATCTCGCAATAAAGCCATTTTGTTCTCCTGAGGGACTAACGACTGTAGAAAAAAGAAAACCTGGATCCAAGTCTGTCGTTTCACCCGCATTTACAGTTCCTACTGCATATACATCAGTGGCGTTTGCATCGATGGAGAAGGCATCAATATGGTTAAAGTCCCATTTCCAAACCGAACCAAAGCCTAGGTTGTATTTAATGAGAGAGTGCGTACTTCCATTGCCAAATGCAGCTTGTACGGCACCGCTCGTGTCGTATTGAAGACTTTGCATGCAGCCGCACGCCACATACAAGTTGCCTA
>CAXAIH010000281.1:0-2980 GCA_963968755.1 uncultured Flavobacteriales bacterium | reverse complement strand
AGGTGAAGAAAGATGCATTCGCCTTTCTTCTTATTTCACTAAAAGAGACGACAGTTTACAGCCAGGAATTAGAAAAATTTTCTTTTTCAACCAAGAAAACCTCTTCGACACCGAGGATGATAGCCTTATTAGGGATGAAGAGTTCACACCAGAAGGCGTACGTTTTTGGAATGAGCGAAAATTTCAGCGCAAGATTTCCTGGCTCGGGAGTAGTATTTTAAGAATTGGTGGAGGGTAAGAACTTGATCTTATAGGACTCTGTGAGGCCGAAAATGCCGTTGTGGTAAATAAGCTTGTTGAGCGAGGAGGATTAATAAAACAGAAATACAGCCGTGTCCATTTTGATTCTCCCAATCGCAGAAGAATAGATGTAGCACTGCATTATAGAAAGGGGAGGCTCGAAATCCTTGGAGCTATAAATAAGCGCATTACATTAGAAGGAAGAGAAGGTTTTCTGACATGAGATATTTTGAATTAAGTATTTGAGCTGAGTGGTCCAGAAGTGATTGTCTTAGTCAATCACTGGCCGTCAAAATACGGTGGGGCAATGGCCACTATTCCGCTTCGAAATGAGGTAGCAAGAATATGTGCTTTTACTGTGGATAGTCTTTCTAAAATAAAACTTGAGGCCTCCGTCATAATTATGGGTGACTTCAATGGCGGACCAGAAGAAGAGTGTATGAAGATTTTAGAACGAGAGGCGAAGGTGAAATCCAGCTTTTGAGCGGAGGGAAGTAATAAATACCAAGGCGAATGGCCTTTGATAGATCGTATTTTCGTAAATGATAAAACAGAAGAGGATTTTACCATTGTACGAGCTGGTGAGCACAAGATTGACATGCTCCTGGAGCCAGATGAAAAGTATTTAAGTCAGAAGCCTAAACGAGCGTTTCAAGGCTTTAGATATATGGATGGTTGTGCGACCACCATCAGGTTTTTATAGAACTCAGCCCTCGTCTCTAAGTTCTTCCTTAAAGAAGTGTACATCTCGTTGAGGAAAAGGAATTCGGATATTATTTTCTCGGAAACGCTGGTCAATCATGAAGCGTAAATCGCTTTTAACAACCTCAATTCTCCATAAGTTCTTAGACCAAAACAGGAGTTCAAAGTCAAGTGACGAGTTTCCAAAGTTTTCGAAACGCACAAAAGGTTGAGGGTCAGAAACAATCATCTTGTTCTCAACCGCACATGTAATAAGTATATCCCGAACCAATGCGGTGTCGGATCCATAAGCAACACCAACGGAAATATGAAAGCGCGTATGTGCACTTTCTTCACTCCAGTTTACCACATTGCTTAGGAGGAGCTTTGAGTTGGGAACAATCACCGTAATGTCGTCGCGTGTTTTGAGCTTGGACGTCCTAATGTTGATTTCTTTCACACGACCAACTATATCATCCAGTTCAATAATATCTTCCACCTGGACCGTACGCTCAAAAAGAAGGATAAAACCTGAAATGATGTCCTTAAAAACGTCCTGAAGCCCAAGGCCAACACCAACAAAAAGTGCGGCGGAAGAGGCGATAAGAATCGTTACGTCGATTCCAATTGTTTCCAAGATTAGAACAAGTGCAATTGTATAAACGATGTACTTAATTATTTGGCTGAGTGCATACTCCTTACCCGAATCAAGCCATTTTCTCGCCTTCAGACTCCTTCGCAGGAAAAGCTTAACCACAAAGTTGAGGACGTAGGAAAAGAGAATAATTAAAACAATCGAAAGCAGGTTAGCTACGGTAAAGCTGATCCCATTAAGGGTAAAAAGATTAAACTCTATGATTTCGAAAAAATTCATTTCAATGCATTATTACTCGTCCCAGTTCTTTTCCGAGTTGAGTTTTTACCCCGTCGAGGTCTCGTTTTCTTTCTAATAGGGGTTGAAGCTCTGCCTTGTTTTTGTAGGCCTCAACCAACTCCTCTTGCAGCTCCTCAATCATCTGCCCCACCTTTCGCTCTTTGAACGCGTATAGGGCGCCAAGAACAGCCTTACGCAGCTTTTGATCTTCTTGTTTGACATAGATGTTCTTCTTCTTCCAATTGTGAAGTTCGTACTTGAGGTTGATAAGCTCAACGATTGCATTTCTTACAATTTCTTCGCTGGAATTAAGGAACTCTTTCAGCTCGAGAGTTGACCCACCTTCCAATCTAGTGCGTAGCTCTTGATAGATTTTAACATGCGTTGGATCTTCCATTTGTAGGTTGTCGCTTTCCAACTCCTGAACAACAAAAATTGGAAGTGAAACCTCTTCTAACTCGTCAGATTCGGAGTCCTTAGATTTTATCTGAATGAACTTATCTGAATGATTGATAACAAGCCTCAATAAGTCGCGTTCTTGATAATATGCGGATTTAGAATAAGCCGTTTCAAATTGATGGGGACTTGGGTGTTCTTGGGCCGTCTCAATAGGTGGCAAGGAAAGGCCTCCGCCACGACTTTTCTCAGAATGGAGTTTCTTACGCTGCTTATTCAGCTCCAACACTAGAACACGCTCCTCCATGTTTAGAATGTTTGCACATTCTTTTGTGTAAATGGAGCGTTTGAGGTGGTCGGGAATCAAGGCAATGCTGTGTACAATACTTTTGATGGCCTCAGCACTTTGAAGGGGGTCACCCTTAATTTCTCGAAAAAGGAGCCGAGACTTAAAAAGCATAAAGTCTTCTGTGTTTTCGGCCATGTAGGCCTCCATTTCTTCCGCGCTATTGTTCCTGGCGAAAGAATCCGGGTCTTCCCCTTCTGGGAGAAGTAAAACACGTGCGTTCAGACCTTCTTGCAAAACAAGGTCGATACCCCTGAACGAGGCTTTCACCCCGGCAGGATCATTATCAAAAACGAGCGTAATGTTTTGTGAATAGCGACCAATTAAGCGAATCTGGTCTGGGGTTAAGCTGGTCCCGGAAGAGGCGACAGCGTTTTCAACCCCGGCTTGGTGCAGGGAAATGACATCTGTATAACCCTCAACAAGGAGGCATGCGTCCTTTT
>CAXAIH010000280.1:0-2996 GCA_963968755.1 uncultured Flavobacteriales bacterium | reverse complement strand
ATTTTGTGCCACTTGAAGGACTCAAAGGGCTTCAGCAAGAAAGAAATCATTAAGTCACAATGCCAACGTGTATACCACTCACTACGAGCATATGCATAAGGGAAGCGCACTTAAAAATGAGCTTGTCGTTTGGCTCCATGCTTCCCTTATCTCCTAGTAGTAATGCCGTGAGAAAAGCTGCATCCCTGGGGTCATACAGACTGTCAAGTTGAAGGTTCAAGTTTGACCCAAAGCCGAGCAAGCCATCTTCACTTAAAGGCCTATAAAGCTTCGTTTCCTCCTTCATATACATCTCGTGATGCACTCCCTGACGATTTCAATAGGACCTTCTGTCAAATTCGAAAGCGGTATCATTAACAATCAACTTTGAGGCTTAGTTGAATCGAAGGACGTCACCGACTCCAACATTAACGTCCTTGCCGGCATATAGAAGTATCTTACCTAGGGCTGGAACGACTGTTTGCTGAGCCCTATGAAGCTTAAGAACCTCAGCAATGATCTTTTGACCTCTACCCGAATTCTTAAGTTCTATAACCTGCGCATCGACCTTCGAGCCCGCGTTTCTGGAAAAGTGATTCGATTGAATCTGCATTTCTAGAGAGCGATTTACAAAATCGAACACCAGAAAGCTCAACAGAATGCCTAGCATGCTGAAATCGAAATACATGGCTTTGCTCAGACTATGAAAGCCAGCACCAAGAGCCATGAATAGAAGAAGGGATAGATGTTTGTCCGTGTACGCCGAAAACTATGATAAAGGCACCACTAGCACACCTGCTATGTGGGCCAAAAAACACAAGACGAGCTTAGCGCGGAAGGACATGCATGCAAGCTAAAAAGCCGGTATTTTGTACCACGAATAATAGAATTCCTATTCCGCGCGGAAGAAATCCAATGCGCTCAGATGAATGAGGTGAATGTCTTGGTAGTAGTAGTGCAGTATCTCATTGAAAGGAATTCCCATGGTGGCCATCTTCATGGCTCCTTCTTGCGACAATCCAACTCCATGACCAAATCCTTTTCCGCGCACACGAATGTTATCTCCTTCTTCTTCTATGCTGAAATAGGTAGACTTCAAGCCCCAATCGCGACGGATGGTTTTGAGCAATATGTTGGTGTCAATTGGTGTAAGAAACACCTCACGGCTGGAAGGACAATAATCCATGACGTACTCGCGTGCTTGAGGGTCGCTGATGGGATAGTTAAATCTTCGGAAGAGATAGTTTAACCATTTGCTTTTGTCGATGTTGACCTCCCAGGCATAATGTGGCTGATCCTTACTAAAATCATCGCTAATCGCTCTTAGGTAATGCACAGGTCGTGACCAAGCATCTTCAGAGTTCACCGTTTGACCTCCACTATTCGAGTGAAAGACGGCATTAATAAGCTCGATATCCTTATCGACTATAACAAGTCCTTTGGTTGCATTAACGGCTCGTATGATGTCCGCGTTTCGCTTGCTTTTACCCTTATATACTTGGCATTCCACATTATCGCAGAGATTAAAGCCCTCATGAGCAAACTTGTTTAGGTTGCTCAAGGCATAGGTTCTTGCGATGATCGCCTGCACCTTGTAATATTCAAAGCCCTCCTTGATTCCACTTTCAGCCTCTACTACACCTGCGATATAGTGTTCGATGTATACATTGTTTACCAGCTTAAGTTTACCGCGGGAAACAGTAACAAATAGATTGTCGTTGTATTCCCTTCTCGGATAAGATGGATTTACGGCCTTTATATTCAAACTGCTTCCCCAGGATTGGCGAATGAGCTTCAACTTACCGAAGGTTCCAAGGCTCATCCCCATCGAGGACACCTTTACCAAATTTCCAGAAATTGAAAGTTGAATGACATCCGACTTACTCATGTCTCGCATCTTCTTCCCGTCACCAACCAAGGTGTAGGAGCCGCGTGCTACGGAGATTACAGAGCCTTTAGGGCGACCATCCCAAAACATACCCACATTGATTACTTCCGAGGCCTGCAGCTGGAGGCTTCCGAGAAGAATCATAAATATGGCTAGTATGTATCGCATACGAATTTTCATTTCAAAAATAGAACCGTTAAAGAGGCTCAGGCTGAAGGGGCTTTCAGATTTTTCAACATGAGTTTTGCACTAAGCTCTGAAGCTCCTCCTCCACCAAGTTTTTCTCTCAACTCGAGGTAAGAATCAATCATCTGATCTCGCCTTGGGCCAGACAAAATGGACTTCAATTCAGATTCTAAGCAATCCACGTTTAAGTCTGCTTGAATCAATTCTGAAACAACTTCCTTGTCGAGAATCAAATTTACAAGTGAGATGTACTTGATGTCTACCAATCGCTTTGCCAACCAAACTGAGATAGAGCTGCCTCTATAACACACAACTTGAGGAACTTTAAAAAGAGCAGTCTCAAGAGTGGCAGTCCCACTGGTTACCAAGGCTACATGTGCTTCAGATAATAACTGATACGTGCTCACATCGGAGCAAGTTACTCCACTCGTGCCCAAAATTTCGTCGTACGTCGACTTTGGAATCGTGGAGCTTGAAGCTACCTTGAATGTTAAGTCTGGAAATCGTTTGACAAGCTCCAACATAATAGGCAACATCTTCTTCACCTCTTGAATCCTACTTCCAGGAAGAAGGGCTATGACGTGGTCTGAAGTTGAAGACTTGCTTGGCTCAAAGGCTGCAATTGCATCGAGCAGTGGATGCCCGACATAGTGGACATTCATGTTGTAGTCATCATAAAACTTCTTCTCGAAAGGCAAGATGACAAACATCTCGTCGACCGTCTTTTTCAGTTGCTGAACCCTCCCCTTTTTCCAGGCCCAAACCTGAGGCGAAATGTAATAGAAGACGGGAATACCAAGCTTCTTAACGAATTTGGCAATGCGCATATTAAAACCCGGATAATCGATGAGCACTACAGCGTCGGGCTTGTACTGGCGTATGTCCCGCTTACAAACTCGAATGGCTTCTAAAATGATCCTGAGATTTGCGTGCACCTCCGAGA
>CAXAIH010000279.1:0-2998 GCA_963968755.1 uncultured Flavobacteriales bacterium | reverse complement strand
CTTTGAAGGTGTCAAAGAGTGTAGGGAGGTTCCATGCCTCGTTGTAGACGGGAACAATAATTAGGTTCTTGGAAGGCACTATTTGATGAATGCTTCTTTGAGCCAGACATTCTGCGTCACGCTCTGTTTGTTCTTGAAGTAAAAGGTTGCTCCGTAGAAGTGTACAACCTTCAGGTATTCATTCGCGTCCTTATTCAAAACAACTACTCTTCTGTAAATCGTTGAGCGCTTTTTTTCAATTGTTTCCTCTGCAACACCAGAGGGATATTCTTCGAGAAGAGCTTCTTTGAATTCCGTGAGGTTGAAACCCTCTTTCGGTTGAGTATTTACTGTCCTTACTTTTGGAAGTTCTGGAGTAGGGCTTTCAACCTTAACCGCCTTAGGCTCTGATTTCTGATCGTCGACATCTTCAAGTTTATCTGGTTCAATTTGAAGAGCCTCAAGTGTTTCTTCGCTTTCTTCTATTCGATAATTACTGGTTAGTTTCTCCAATTTTCGGAGGCTGTCTTGAGCATCATCTAGAGTCATTTTGAGTGACTCCTTTACTTTTGGAAGCAATCCCATGATGTCTGAAAAGATGTCTTCCTCGAGAATAAGCAGGTCTTGAATCTTGGCTTTTGTGAATTGATCCGACGGGATTTGCATAAGCGCTTTTTGGTAGTAACCTAGTGCCCATTCGAGGTGGCCTCTTTGAAAAAAGATGTGAGCTGAATCTTTCAGACTCTCAAACTGTTCTTTTTTCTCCTCTTGCGCCCAGTAGGCGTCGTACTTTTTTTTCTTTTTGTTTTGCGCTGAAACGCTCAAGGAGAAAAGACATAAAAAGATGCAAATCAGGCGTCGAATCATGGGGTAAAAATAGTGCTTCTTTGTGGAGCCGAATTCTTCAATTGAACGAAAGAACAAAAAGCATTCCTTTGCAAATCAAAATAGACCGTCATGTCCAAGGTTTCTCAGAGAAGACATATTGCTAAAACGCTAACATGGAGAGTGTTGGCCACTGCAACAACGGTTAGTTTAGCTTGGGTAGTTTCAGGCGACCCAATGATCGGTTTGACCGTAGGTGGTTATGAGTTTTTTGCAAAAATGCTGCTCTATTATCTTCATGAGCGAGCCTGGTATAAATGGGGTTATGGGTTTGGCACAAAAACAAAAGTGGATGGATAAATATATTTTGGAACACCTTGAGGAATTAGAGTCGGAGGCCATTTACATCATTCGAGAAGTAATGGCAGATTTCGACAATCCTGTTATTCTATTTTCAGGCGGAAAGGATTCTATTGTTCTCACACACTTAGCCATGAAGGCTTTCTACCCGATGAACCTTCCTTTTCCTTTGGTTCACATAGATACCGGTCACAACTTCCCAGAAACGCTGAAATTCCGCGATGATTTGGTGGAAAGGTTAGGGGCAAACTTAATTATCGGCTCGGTTCAAAAAAGCATCGATGAAGGCAAAGCACAAGAAGAATCAGGTTATAACGCAAGTCGCAACAGAATACAGTCTATTACCTTGCTGGATTGCCTTGAAGAGCATAAAGTAGATGCCGCCATGGGAGGTGCTCGGCGTGATGAAGAAAAAGCTCGAGCAAAGGAGCGTTTCTTTTCGCACAGAGACGACTTTGGACAATGGGACCCCAAAAATCAGCGTCCAGAACTCTGGCACCTATTCAATGCGAAAATGAATTTTGGCGAGCAGTTTCGAGTCTTTCCATTGAGCAATTGGACGGAACTCGACATCTGGCAATACATCGCTAAAGAAAATATTGAGCTGCCTAGCTTGTACTATTCACACAAAAGAGATTGTATTCGCAGAGGTAACGCCATTTTGGCCTATTCAGACTATCTGAATCTGAAGCCAGATGAAAAAGTTCAAGAAATTCAGATTCGCTTCCGAACCATTGGTGACATGACGATCACTGGAGCTATAGAGTCGAATGCAACCGAAATTGAAGATATTGTGAATGAAGTGGCCACCACAAGGGTTACTGAGCGTAATTCGCGAGCTGATGACGCAAGATCAGAGGCAGCAATGGAAGAACGTAAAAAAGAAGGGTATTTCTAATGGGACAAGAGCACATTGCTTTAGAAGCGAATTCGGAGCTTCTTCGTTTCGTTACAGCAGGAAGTGTAGATGACGGAAAGTCAACTTTGATTGGCCGACTGCTTTATGATTCAAAGACTATTCATGAGGATCAATTGGAGGCAGTTGCACGAACGAGTAAAAAGCGAGGCCTTGATCACGTTGACCTCTCCCTTCTTACAGATGGATTAAAAGACGAGCGCGAGCAAGGGATTACCATTGACGTTGCATACAGGTACTTTTCGACACCAAAGCGCAAGTTCATCATCGCTGACTGCCCTGGACACATTCAGTACACCCGAAATATGGTTACAGGTGCGTCTACCGCAAACCTAGCTTTGCTCCTTATTGACGCACGTAAAGGGGTTATTGAACAAACCAAACGACATGCATTCTTAAGCTCACTGCTTCAAATTCCGCACATCGTTTTGTGTGTTAACAAGATGGATTTAGTTGACTACAGCGAGGAAGTCTTCAATCGAATCGTTCAAGACTTTAGGAATTTCGCAGTGAAATTGGAGACAAAAGACATCCGATTCATTCCAATTTCTGCGCTTGAAGGAGACAATGTTGTCGATCGTTCTGAAAAAATGTTGTGGTATAAAGGTCGTACCCTGCTTGATCAATTGGAGACCATTCATATTGGGAGCGACGCAAACCTTATCGATTGCCGTTTTCCAGTGCAAACTGTTATCCGTCCACACAAAAAGGAATTTCACGACCACCGCTCATACGCTGGTAGAGTAGAGGGAGGAATTTTTAAAGCTGGCGATAAAGTAGTTGCCTTGCCAAGCGGCTTGGAGTCTTCAATCAAAGCGATTCATACTTATAAGGAAGAGGTCAAAGAAGCATATCCGCCAATGTCGGTGGCTTTGGAGCTTGAAGATGATATTGATGTTGGTCGAGGAGATATGATTG